>CALIZH010000163.1 GCA_938028585.1 uncultured Actinomyces sp.
CTTCTCCTCTTCCGCGATTTCTGCCGCGTGCTCGGCGATGATGCGTACGATTGCTGAACCCGAGATCGCGCCATCTGCTCCCGCCTGGAGTGCGGCACGCACGTGTTCAGGTCGCGAAATCCCAAAACCCAAGAGAACAGGTGCGGCCGCTTCCTCGCGAAGCTTTGCGACGGCCTCGTGCAAGCCCACGGTCGAGGCCTCGTGATCCACGCCCGTCACGCCCACGCGAGAGACCGCATAGACGTACCCGCGTGCAGAGTGCGCGACGTCGCTCAGGGTGCGAGGCGAGGCCGATGGGGGAGCGATGTACACGCTGTCGATCCCCGACTTGAGTGCTGCTTCTCCGAATGGATGCCCCTCGCGGATCGGAAGATCTGGAATGAGTACCGAGTCGACTCCCGCCTGTGCGCAGAACTCATAGAAACGATCAACACCAATGGAGAAGGGCACATTCGCGTAGACCAGCAGCCCGATGGGGAGATCTGGGTGTGAGTTGCGAATGCGAGAAAGGATCCGGAAGCACTCATCGATAGCAGTACCGGCCTGAAGGGCCCGCAGGTGTGCTTCCTGAATAACAACACCGTCTGCGACCGGATCTGAGAAGGGAATCCCGAGCTCCAGAGCATCTGCGCCATCGGCGATGAGCGCCTCGATGATGGCCTCGCAAGATGAAGGAGTGGGGTCGCCCAGCATCACAAAGGGGACGATTGCCCCGCGTTCCTGTGCGGCGCAGCGCTCAAACATTGATGCGTAGCGAGTCATCGTTCCTCCTTAGATGAACCCAGATCATAGGAATGGGTCCTATGGGTTCCAAAGCCGGCACGTTCTTGTGCAACAAGCTCAGCGGCGCGGGCAACGGCTCCGTCCCTAGAGAAGGAGCCTCCCAAGCGCTCGCGGACTTGGTCGAGGTCCTTGTCACCTCGGCCGGATAGGCACACGAGCAGTGTGGGGACGTGTCCCTCGCGCGTATCAAGTCCCTCTGTGTGGCCCGTATCCTTGAGCTCACGCGCCATCTTAAGGGCGTAAGCCAAGGCGTGAGAGGACTCCATTGCCGGAATAATTCCCTCATGACGCGAGAGCTCGATGAAGGCGTTGACGGCCTCGTCATCGGTAATTCCCACGTAGTGAGCGCGGCCGCTCGCAGCTAAATAGGCGTGCTGCGGACCGACACCGGGATAGTCCAAGCCTGCGGAAATTGAATAGGACTCTTCGACCTGCCCCTCGTCAGTGCGCATGAGGTAGGAACGGGCACCATGGAGGACACCGACCTTGCCTTCGTGGATCGCCGCGCCGTGGTGTCCGGAATTCAGCCCCTCGCCCGCAGGTTCAACACCGTAGAGTGCAACAGATGGGTCGTCAATAAAGTCAGCGAACATGCCGATTGCATTCGAGCCTCCACCCACGCAGGCAATAACCGCGTCGGGGAGCGCACCGGTCTGCGCGAGGATCTGAGCTCGAGCTTCGGTTGAAATAATGCGGTGGAATTCGCGAACCATTGTGGGGAAGGGGTGCGGACCGGCCGCGGTTCCCAACAGGTAGTGCGAGGTCTTAAAGGTTGCTGTCCAGTCGCGCAGGGCCTCGTTAACGGCGTCCTTGAGGGTTCCGCTCCCCGCGGTCACGGGGACAACCGTCGCTCCCATGAGCTCCATGCGCTCGACGTTTGGGGCCTGTCGAACAACATCGACCGCGCCCATGTAGATCGTGCATTCCAATCCCAAAAGCGCACATACCATTGCGGTTGCGGTCCCGTGTTGGCCTGCTCCGGTTTCAGCGATGATGCGCGTCTTTCCCATGCGCTTAGCCAGCAGAGCCTGTCCTAAAACCTGATTACCCTTGTGTGCGCCGCCGTGGACCAGATCCTCACGCTTGAGGAAGATCCGAGCACCGCCACCGGGAAGGTTGCGGAGCTCTGTGACGGGGGTGGGGCGTCCCAGGAACTGATGGAGAAGAGTATTGATCTCCTCGATAAAAGTTGGGTCGTCAATTGCCTGAACGAAGGCTTCTTCAAGCTGGTCCAGTGCGGGGATCAGAAGCTCAGGAACGTATTGTCCGCCGAATTGTCCGAAGTAGGGAGAAAGTTTCGTTGGGTGCTCGGGGGTTTCTTCTTCGTTTGTGCCCTCCGTCTTTGCGCCGAGGCGCTCACTGGAGTAGGGCCTCCACGAGGTGCGCAGCGCAACTTCTTCGAGGAAGTCATGGCCGGCACTGGGCTGGCCTCCTGTGATCTCCCAAGCTGCCTGCGTAGGATCATCTGATCCCGAGAGCGAGGAGCCAACCAACAGTGCGTCGACGTAAGGGGCAAGAGTCAGCACATCATCGCGCGAATGAACGCCAGACTCGCCAACGATCACTGCTCCCTTGGGAGCAAGGGGAGCCAGCTTCTGCGTGCGGGTAATGTCGATCTGAAGCGTGCGAAGGTCACGATTGTTGATGCCAATGATGCGTGCACCCAGGTGCTGAGCGCGGTGCATATCCTCTTCGCTGTCAACTTCGGTCAGGACGTCCATTCCCAGGCGCTGGGCCGCCAAGGAAAGCTCCGTGTAGTCCTGATCGTCTAGAACGGACAGCATCAGTAAGATCGCATCTGCACCGTGAGAGCGAGCAGCCGTGATCTGAATGGGATCGATGATGAAGTCCTTGCACAAGACAGGCTGGTTAACTTCGTCTCGTACCTCATCAAGATCAGCGAAATTGCCGTTGAAACGGTCGGGCTCTGTCAACACACTGATCGCTGCGGCGTAGCGAGAGTAGGCACGAGCCAAAAGGCGCGGAGAATATGCACCCTCGATAATTGTGCCCAAAGTCGGAGATGCCGACTTGCACTCCATGATGATTGCCGGGCCGCTGGGACGAGGCTGGAAGCCTTCCTTTTCGTCGTAACGACGCGTGCGTAGTGCGTCCTCAAAAGAGCGCGTCGAGCGAGGAAGCGTTAGGGGATCGATGTGTCCGTAGGCCTCGTGAAGTTCAGGAAGACGCGTCCGACGCTGAGCGACGATCGAATCAAGGACGGTCCCGGTTTCGCGCAATCGCGTGGAAATGGGAGAGAAAGACGGCTGGTTCACTGATTCTCCTGCTCTTTCAATTCGCGTGCGGTCGAAACGATGGTCTCAAGGTGGGAGGCGACAGCGCCGCTGGAGAGCTGAGACAGCGCCAATTCGGTTCCCTGGTTCAAAGACTCTGCCTTGCCCGCCAGATAGAGCATCGCACCGCTTGTCGCAGCGATGGCCTCGCGCTGAGCCGGCGCGCCCTTCCCGGCGAAGATTTCCGAGATCAGACGCAGGTTTTCTTCTGCATCCCCACCGACCAACTCTGAAAGCGGAGCAGGATTAATTCCCAGCTCCTCAGGGGTCAGGGTAAAGGAAGCAATACCCTCTTGGGTGATCTCGCGGATCTCGGTGGGACCGTGGACGGCGAATTCATCGGTACCGCTACCGTGAACCACCAGTGCATGCTTCAGACCCAAGGAAGCCAGGGCCTTCGCAACGACGTCGAGGAGTTCAGGCTTACCGACACCCAGTACCTGGTAGGACAGCGGTGCGGGGTTCACCAGGGGACCGATGAGATTAAAGATCGTCGGGTTCTTCAAAGCGCCGCGCACGGGTGCGACATAGCGCATTGCCGGGTGATACTTCTGCGCGAACAAGAAGCAGAAACCGGTGCGTTCCAAGAGCTTCGCCGAAGAAGCGGGGGAGAGGTCCAGGGGGATACCCGCGGCCTCAACGAGGTCTGCAGCTCCAGCCTTCGAAGACACCGCGCGGTTACCATGCTTGGCGACCTTGAGTCCCATCGACGCTGCAACGAAAGCCGAGGCCGTCGAGATATTGATTGTTCCGACACCGTCACCGCCCGTTCCGACGACGTCAATGACGCCGGGAGCAGTCGTTGTGAAGTGTTGTGCTGCTGAACGGAAAGCTTCTGCCGCACCCGCAATTTCACTGGGCTGCTCACCGCGTGCGTGAAGTGCTCCAAGGAAAGCTGCGATTTCAATTTCGCTGAGTTCCCCGCGTGACATCTCCTCGAAAACGGAACGTGCCTGTTCCTGGTCTAGTACGTGACCGTTCAATGCGCGGCGCAGAAAGGACTCACTCATGTCAATTCCTTGAATTAGCAGCGGTGGATAGGGTTAGGTCAGCCAGCAGGGCACGCAGAAGAAGCGGCCCAGCCGGAGTAAGGATAGATTCTGGGTGGAATTGCAGACCGATGCACGGCGCACTGCGGTGACGCGCAGCCATGACAATTCCATCACGGGTGTGGGCCAAGGACACCAAAGCATCAGGAAGGCTACGCGAGCCCAGAGAGTGGTAACGAGCAACAGAGATATACCCGTGCTCAGCATCATCACCGGGACGGGGAGCCTCTGCAATCGAGGAGAAGGCGGGGTCTTCAATGCCGGCCTCGGTAAGCTCAATGCGGTCGGTGCGCCCATGGGTTGCCCCTACTGGGCCGACAATGCCCCCACAGGCCTCGACCATTGCTTGGAAGCCCAGGCAAATCCCCAAGGTCGGAATATTCTCACGGAGAGCCACCTCAAGGATCTCCATCATGTTTCCTGCGCCTCGGGGATGCCCCGGACCGGGGGAAAGAATCAAGAGAGGACGCTCTCCCGCAGCGCGCTCGGCCTCGGTGGGAACAAGTGCCTTGAGAAGCGTTGATGTTGGGGTCGTATTACGGAAGACCTGCACTGCGGCCTCGCGGGCGGTTAAATCCACCAAGTTGTAGACGAAAGAGTCGCGGTTATCCAGGAAAATGACACGCATCTTAGAACTCGCTTTCTTCCGCATTCGAGGAAATGGCCAGTGGCCGACCGGTTGACGCAGCCAAAGCGCGCAAAACAGCGCTTGCCTTGTGGACGGTTTCTTCAGCCTCGCGAGCGGGGACAGAGTCTGCAACGACTCCCGCTCCGGCCTGCACGATCGCTTGCCCATCCTTAACGAATGCCGAACGGATGACGATGCAGGTATCGAGTTCGCCGTCGCCTCGAAGGTAACCGACAGCACCACCGTATGAGCCGCGGCGCTGACCTTCGTAGTTGCGGATGAGCTCTGCGGCGCGAAGCTTTGGAGCGCCCGTCAGTGTTCCCATGGTCATCGATGCGCGGAAGGCATCCAAGGGATGCAAATCTTCTGCCAGGGTGCCGCTAACCTCAGATACCAGGTGCATGACTCGGGAATAGCGGTCGACGCGCAAGAGCTGTTCAACGCGACGAGTTCCTCGTTGCGAAACGCGTGCGACATCGTTGCGTGCCAAGTCGACGAGCATCACGTGCTCGGCAACTTCCTTTGCGTCCGAACGCAATTCAAGCTCCAAACGGATATCTAGTTCGTGATCGATACTGCCGTCGGGGGCAAATCCTCGAGGGCGAGTACCGGCAATGGGGCGAATTGCGACCGTTCCGTCCTTTGCTGAATGAAGCAGCGAGGATTCCGGAGACGCACCGAAAAGCTCGAAGTTGTCCGCGCCGATATAGAACATGTACGGACTGGGGTTCTCATCTCGCAAAAAGCGGTAGCTTCTCAGGGCATTTGGGCAATCCGCAATAAAACCGCGCGAGGGAACGACCTGGTAGATATCGCCAGCAGTAATGTGCTCTTGCATGGTCGTCACCAGAGCCTCGAAGTCATCATCAGAGATGGTTGGGCGTGCAATAAGAGGCTGCGATGAAGGATCGATTGTCATTTCCGAGGCCGTGGGCGTCTCGGTCGACAGAGGAGCGTGGTCGATTGCCTGGGCAAGCGCATCGATTTGCTGTTCAAGAGAATCGCGGTCGAGTGAGGCTCCGACAATGTTGGCGCTTTGCGAAGGATGGTCAACCACCAAG
>CALIZH010000164.1 GCA_938028585.1 uncultured Actinomyces sp.
CCACGCGCTTTCCAGCGCCGATGTAGGACAGGGTTGAAAGCCCCTGGATCGCATCTAGTTCTTGAGCGGCAAGCGCGCGCGAGGACGCACGATAGCGGGTGGAAACCGGGCGAAATGCCCTTTGGAAAGCACCGACAGTGAGGGGAACAACGGGAATAGAGATCGCCAGGACCGCGGCCGATACCCAGTCGAAAGTAAATACGACTGCAACGACCATGATCGGCGTGATCAGCGAGGCCAGCATGGGTGCGATGAATGTGCCGCGATAATTCGAGCTGCGCTCAACACCATCGGTTGCGGTATTGACGATGCGACCCGAGCGTTCTTTCGTGCGCTCGCTGACTCCGAGGCGGAAGATCTGAGCGACCATTGAGTGGCGAATACGGGGTTCATCTGCACGCAGACGCTCCCCAGCCGAGTAGGAAGCGCTGAAGGCAAAACTCCCTGCTGCTACGGCATAGAGGACCAGGACTGCCAAGGAGAGGAAGCTTGGCTTCCCCTTGAGCAAAGAGTCGATGACTGTGCCGATTTCTAGGTAAACGAGAATCAAGGCCATCGCGGGCAAGAGGTTCTTGATGATCTCACCCACAGTCGCAAGCCGCTGTTTCGGGTATGGTTGCGGCTGTATTTGCGGCGAGGCGTTGGACGCGGGTCCCATCGATTCGCTCTCCTCATTCGGCTTTATGACGTCATTTCATTATGACGCTACTTAGGACTACCTTAGCTTCTTAATGACAGAAAGTCATATAGAAGGGAAAGCTCCATACCGAAGACGTTTGAGGGGCGTTCGGATTACTCCGAACGCCCCTTTATTAAGGTTTACAACGCCAACTCGCGGGCGCACCCGTGCTTAAGTGCGCGGGAAGGCGGCCACGGCCTCGTCAATCAAATTAGGCCAAGCGATACATCCAGCCGAAGGGATCTTCCGCGCGGCCCATCTGGATATCCGTGATGTCCTTCCAGATCTGGTGGGTGACAGGACCCGCGGGAAGCTCGACATCGAAATCATCCGACGCAAGGCGCGCAATCGGGGTCACGACCGCGGCGGTACCACAGGCGAAGATCTCAGCGACCGAGCCATTCTTAATGCCCTCAACCAAGTCGGCAAGAGCGATGGACTCCTCGGTTACCGGCACGCCACGCGAACGCAGGAGGCGACAAATCGCGCTACGGGTGCCACCCTCGAGGATCACGCCGGTGAGCTTGGGGGTACGCACGCTTCCATCGGCCATGACGACGAACATGTTCATGCCGCCGAGCTCTTCGAGGTACTTGTGCTCGTAGGTATCCAAGTAGCAGACCTGCTTAAAACCGCGCTCTGCAGCCAGGTTCTGCGGGAGCAGCGAAGCCGCGTAGTTACCGCCGGCCTTCGCCGAACCGGTTCCGCCAGGGCCAGCGCGGTGGTAGTGCTTCTCAACCCAGATGGAGACGCCGGTCTGAGTGCCCGACTTGAAGTAGGGGCCAACCGGGGAGCCGATGACGTAGAAATCAACCTGGTGAGCGGAGCGCACACCGAGGAAGGGCTCGGAGGCGAAAGTGAAGGGACGCAGGTAGAGAGAGGATCCTTCAGCACCCGGAACCCACTTTTCGTCCGCACGCACGTAGTTCACCAGCGCTGCAACAAAGTCCTCGCGGTCCATCTGCGGCATAGCCAGACGCCAATTCGAGTGGTTCATACGCGCGGCATTGAAGCCGGGACGGAACGTCCAAATACTGCCGTCAGAGTGACGGTAGGCCTTGATGCCTTCGAAAGCAGACTGGCCGTAGTGAAGGACAGCGGCTGCGGGAGACAGGTCAAGAGGACCGAAGGGAATGACCTCACGCTGGCCCCATCCGGTTTCGGGCGTCCAACGCATGTGTGCCATGTGATCGGTGAAAACTGTTCCGAAGTTCAGTTCCTCCATGGCCTTTTCGTAATCCACCTGCGGAGTCGGATTCGGGTTCTGGGTCAGCGGGAAACGACCAGCCAGTTCGTCTGCCGAAGGCAGAGGCTCCTCCCCCAATCGCTCCAATTCGGTGGGAGTATGCTGCGTTTCTGTCATCGTGTCCTCCTCAAAAGCTGAAGTAGCTTTAGAATATTCCCCTTGCGGGGGTCAAGCATGGGGTGGTCCGCCATCTGACCCGTTGGGGTGGGGTGCGCGGTACCTTTCGGGGTGCGTTCCGGTTCCCGCTCCCCCGGCCGCGGCCTCGTCAGCGGCGAATCAGCGCGACCAAGTCATTGCCGATCTGCTCGGTCGTACGAACCAAGGGATCGCCGGCCGCATTCGCGGCCGCACGATTGCGCATGTCTTCTTCAATCGCGTCCATGATCGCGCGCGACTGATCGGCATAGCCGAGGTGATTGAGCATGAGCGCAACAGAGGCAATCGTTGCGGTCGGGTCCGCCTTGCCTTGGCCCGCAATGTCGGGCGCGGAGCCGTGGACGGGCTCGAACATTGAGGGGTGCGCACCTTCGGGGTTGATATTTCCCGAGGCCGAGAGGCCAACACCACCGGTGACGGCTCCCGCCTCATCGGTCAAGATGTCACCAAAGAGGTTATCGGTGACGATGACATCAAAGCGACCCGGATCAGTCACCATGTAAATCGTTGCGGCATCAATGTGGCAGTAGTCGACGCGAACCTGCGGGTATTCGCGCCCCACTTCCTCGACGATGCGGCTCCACAGGCCACCGGCGAAGACCAAAACATTGTGCTTGTGGACCAGGGTGAGGTGGTGAGCCGGACGGGCTGCTGCCTGTTCGAATGCGTAGCGCACCAGGCGCTCCACGCCAAAGGCCGTGTTGACGGAAATCTCCTGTGCGACCTCGTGAATCGTGCCCTTACGCAAGGTTCCACCGTTTCCGGCGTACAGGCTTTCGGTGCCCTCGCGCACGACGATGAAGTCAATGTCGCCGGGGTTGGCCAGCGGGGTCGGAACGCCCGGGTAGTAGTGCGAGGGACGCAGATTCACGTAATGGTCCAGAGAGAAGCGGAGCTTGAGGAGCAGGCCGCGCTCAAGAACGCCTGAGGGAACCGAAGGATCGCCGATCGCGCCCAAGAGGATAGCATCGTGCTGGTCAATGACCTCGAGGTCCGTGTCGGTCAGGATCTCACCGGTGCGGTGGTAGCGGCGCGCGCCAAGATCGAATTCTGTGTACTGCAGTGTGACATCAGAGGGAATGACAGCTTCCAGAGCCTTGATGCCTTCGGGGACGATTTCCTGCCCGATGCCGTCACCGGGGATTACTGCGAGTTTCAGATTTGTCATGCTGCCATTGTTGCGCGGGGGCGGCAGGTCGGCAGAAGGTGTCCATATTTCGGGGTGGTTGCTTGGTGGGGGGCGGCTTACGAGCAGCAAGCGCCTCTTGACCCTCAAGAATCTACACGCGTAGAATCTTGGCCATCGTCACCGGATACACCGCCCGGAACGCTCACCTACCAAACCACGCTGCGAGGAGGCAGCTAATGGCACAATCGAATGAGGAGCTTCAGGCATCGGACCTGAATTTCCAGACCCCTGAGGGCCGCAAGAGCTTCTGGCTCAACATCTTCTCAGTCTGGCTGGGCACGACAATGGAATACGTCGACTTCGCCCTGTACGGACTCGCCGCCGGCCTTGTCTTCGGCGATGTCTTCTTCCCAGAGCAGACCCCAATCATCGCTCTACTTTCATCCTTCGCGACCTACGCCGTCGGCTTCCTCGCCCGTCCGCTGGGTGCAATCATCTTGGGCCGTGTCGGCGACCGCCATGGACGCAAGGTCATCATGGTTATCACCGTCGGACTCATGGGCGTTTCAACCACTGCGCTGGGCTTGCTCCCCACATACCGCCAGGTCGGCTGGCTTGCCCCGGCATTGCTCGTATTCTTGCGCCTCTGCCAGGGATTCGGTGCAGGTGCCGAGCTCTCCGGTGGCGCAGTCATGCTCGCCGAGTTCTCCCCCGTCAAGCACCGAGGCGTAGTCGCTTCACTCATCGGCGTTGGCTCCAACACGGGCACGCTCCTTGCTTCCTCAGTCTGGCTACTGGTCTTGACCATGCCGAAGGAACAGCTCATGACGTGGGGCTGGCGAATTCCTTTCTTGATCTCGATCTTCATCGCTTTCTTCGCAATCTTCCTGCGTCGTTCCATGCAGGAAAGCCCCGTGTTCACCGCATTCAAAGAACGCAAGAAGCGCGAGCAAGAATCTGTTGTCGAAGCCGGTCTTGACGCTCACGAAGGCGGCTGGCGCGCATTCTTCGTCATGCTCGGCCTGCGTATCGGCGAAAATGGACCTTCATACATCGCCCAGTCCTTCCTCGTTGGCTACGTCGTCAAGGCTCTGGCCATGGAGAAAGCCGTTCCGACGACCGCTGTTCTGGTCGCCTCGTTCCTCGGTTTTGCCATCATCCCCTTCTCCGGGTGGCTCTCGGATCGTTTCGGTCGCCGCATCACGTACCGTGTCTTCTGCGCGCTCCTCGTTCTCTACGCCTTCCCAGCCTTTGCTCTTCTGCAATCTAAGGACCCATGGACTGTTGGCGCCGTTATCGTTGTAGGTATGGGGCTGGGATCGCTGGGCATCTTCGGTGTTCAAGCTGCCTATGGCGTCGAGCTCTTCGGCGTTCAGCACCGTTACTCACGAATGGCTGTTGCCAAGGAACTCGGATCGATCCTCTCGGGCGGCACCGCTCCGATGGTCGCCTCGGCGCTCCTTGCAACCTTTAATTCGTGGATCCCGCTGGCAACCTACTTTGCGGTTACAGCCTTCATCGGCTTTGCGACCACTTTCGTTGCTCCCGAGACCCGCGGCCGCGACCTCACTCTCCTTGAGGACGCAATCTAATACCTCCCAAAGGAGCGAATAGACATGGCGAAGCAGCCCACCCGCGACGATGTCGCTCGACTTGCCGGCACCTCAACTGCGGTAGTCAGTTACGTCGTCAACGGTGGGCCTCGCAATGTCCGCCCCGAAACCCGCAAACGCGTCCTCGAGGCGATCGAGCAATTGGGGTATCGCCCGAACGCCTCCGCGCAGTCTCTTTCACGAGGCCGCAGCGACCTTTTTGCCCTCCTCGTCCCCGACCTCGCGAACCCCTACCTCGCCGAGCTTGCCCAACGCCTCGAAGAAGAATTCTTCCGCAGAGACATGGTTTTGGTTGTCGGGGATTCTCATGATGACCAGGACCGCGAGTCGACGATTCTCGAGGCCTTTCGCCGCCAGCAGATCGCGGGGCTCGCCTGGTACGGCGTCACCCAACCGCTCCCTCTGGATCTTCTTGAAGACGCCTCGTTCCCAGTGGTTTTACTCAACGAACCCGACGGTCAGCGCATAGGAAACCACTCGAGGATCACCCGCCTCGTCGCTGATGAACAGGAGGCTGCACGCATTGCGACTGAGCACCTCCTGCAGCACGGGAGGATTCGTGTGGCAATGGTTGCTGGCCCTAAGGGACGCCACAATGCCCGCGAGCGTATTCGTGGGTGGCGTTTGGCTTTGCGTCAGGCTGGGCTCGACGAGGG
>CALIZH010000165.1 GCA_938028585.1 uncultured Actinomyces sp.
AAATGCAAACCAAGTGAACGTCCCTGAGCCGCAAGCCTTGAGAAAGTCTCGAGGGTTTCCGGATGCAGATCGGCAAGAACTTGGAATTCATCAATGACGATGAGAATTCGTGGAGGTGGGGGAGGAGCACACTCTTGAAGAAAACGTTCACGCCACTGTGAGAGGTCCTTGACTGCGTATTGTGCAAATTGTGCTTCTCGCGTCGCGATGCATGACGCGAGACCTCTAAGCGCCCGCGAGGAATGACCAAGGTTGAGGTCGGTCAAAACGGTTTCAGTGTGAGGGAGTGCAGTAAGGGGAGTGAGAGCGGATCCTCCTTTGTAATCCACCAAAACCAAGCGGAGGTGTGAAGGGGAATAGCTCGCGCATAATCCAAGAAGCCACGTTCGAAGCGCCTCTGACTTTCCGCTACCTGTTGTGCCGGCAATAAGGGCATGAGGTCCGTGCTCCACGAGGTCGATGTCAACAATTCCTGAGCTGTCTTGCCCAATCGGTGTCCGTAACCCGTCATCGTGATCGCTTACTTCAAATGGAAGTTCATCGAAATCGACGTGTTCGGGAATAGAACCGAAGAATGCGTCTCTACCCAGCATCTTCCACCAGGCCAAAGACACAGGTGCTCGGGAAGCAGGTATCACTGCGTGACACCACGTTGGAAGTTCACTGAAATGATGTGCCCAGGCAAGGTGAATATTTTCATTCCCGTTCTCGTCCTCACCTGGAGCGTGAAGTCTGATGCTTGCACGATATGGCCTGGAATTAACGGAACCTGGGCCAAGAGATTTTTGCCTTCCGATATCGATAAGCTCATCAGTGCCTTCGGCTACCCGTGCTCCTCCCAACTGTGCCGCGAGCTGAGCCGCGCACCACAAAGCACTCAACTTGGCCTCGGGGCCAACAAAACCAAGATATGTTTCCCCGTCGGTGCGAGAAACCGTGAGAGCTTTCCCGCGCCCAATTTGGTTGGGATAGATCAGGAGGGACGAAGACTCTGAGATGGAAGGAACTGTAGTTTCAAGAAGAAGTGCAAGCCACGCCGCATCAACGCGATGTCTGGGTTTTCGTTGTTTCATGACTACTATCCCGAGGATTGACATGCTGATGAGGGGAACGACAAATAGAAGAAGCGACATGCCGCCGTAGGCGCCCATGACCAGCATGCGAAGCACCATGAAAAGTAGAAGCGGAACAATGCCAATGAAGGACATCGTAGGTAGGTGCCTCGAAGTGGGGGAGGCAGAAGGAAAAGAAAGATCACGCGGCCGTTGGCGCAACTGGTAATAGTCGCTAGTAGAGCGGCCACCCACTTTAAGTTGCATACCTTTCGCGGGGGTATATACACGCTTCGGATGAAGTCGTCGCCATGGGATGAAAGCCGCCGGGCGAATCCATATCTGTGCATCCCCGCTGCCGAGAAGGAAACTCATGCGCTCGCGGCCTCGATCATCGGTGAAGATCTGTATCTGTGCCGGAAATGCTCGAGCGCAACCCAAGGGAGAAGCGACCAGCCCAACGTTTGGCCCACTCACGCAAGCAAAATGCCACGAGGAGCGAAGTGCTGCCTGAAGAAGCGTTGGCGCCAAGGGGAAATCTCCCACGAGCGTGATCACCTCCCAATAACATCCCTGCGTGAGTACGTGAACTGTGCACTCGCGTGAGGCCGCTTTCTCTTCACCCTTCAGCCTTGAGCAGCCTTCGTACTCGCGCCTGTGAAAGGAGAAAGCTGTGGAAAACGCCGATGCTTTGTCCTACTTGTGGAGGAATAACAAGAAGATCTGCGTGTGGGGAACAAGCGCGCCCTTAACGGAGATGACACAATGACAAGCATGAGTGAAGAGGAACGCCAGCTAGTTGACCGCTACCATCAACTCATCCAGGAAGTTGATGATGCCCGAGTGGCGTACTACGACCGTGATGCTCCTGTTTTGTCGGATGCAGAGTACGACAAGCTCTACCGCGAACTCGAAGACTTTGAGGCACAATACCCGCAGTATCGCAGTGCAGATTCTCCGACCACTCAGGTTGGAGGTGCGGCTTCGGAAGCTTTTGCTCCCGTCGAACACCTCCAGCAGATGACCAGCCTGGACGACGTTTTCTCTTTGGAAGAACTCGCGGGCTGGGAAACCCGAATGGCTAACGACACGGGCCGTAGCGATCTGGACATGCTCACCGAGGTGAAGATTGACGGTCTTGCTGTCAATTTGCTCTATGAAAATGGAGTACTCAATCGCGCAGCGACGCGAGGCGATGGATGGGTTGGTGAAGATGTCACCGCCAACGTCCGGACAATTTCGTGTATTCCTCATCGTTTGAAAGGCTTGGTTCCCGCTCGCGTTGAAATCCGCGGTGAGGTCTACTTCCCGACGAAGGATTTCGAATCTCTTAATGCTGAGCGCGTGCGTATGGGTGAGGCACCCTTTGTGAACGCTCGCAATGCAGCTGCGGGTTCTTTGCGTCAAAAAGACCCGAAGAAAACCGCCGAACGGCCTCTTGCAATGTTGGCGCACGGCATTGGTTTTGTCGAAGCCGGAGATAGTGGCTTCACTGAGCCCGATACCTTATCTGGCTGGTTTGACTGCCTCAAAAATTGGGGAATGCCGGTCTCTCCTCACACCAAGCTCCTGCGTGGTCGCGAGGCGATTGAGAAGCGTATCGGTGAATTGGGCGCTCAACGACACTCTTTGGAACATGAGATCGATGGGGTTGTCGTCAAGATTAATGATCGTGCGATTCAGGCAAGCCTGGGGACAACCTCGCGTGCTCCGCGTTGGGCCGCTGCCTATAAATTCCCGCCGGAAGAGGTTAATACCCGCCTTCTTGATATTCGAGTCCAAGTGGGGCGTACCGGGCGCGTGACACCTTACGGTGTGATGGAGCGTATCCTCGTTGCCGGTTCCCACGTCTCACGTGCAACTTTGCACAACGCAAGTGAAGTTGCCCGAAAAGGCGTTTTGATTGGCGACCTAGTCGTTTTGCGGAAAGCCGGGGATGTCATTCCCGAGATTGTCGCCCCCGTAGTCGCTGCCCGCGATGGCAGTGAGTATCCCTTCGTCATGCCGCAAAACTGTCCTTCGTGCGGGACGAAGCTGGCTCCCCAGAAGGAAGGGGATGTGGATCTTCGTTGCCCGAACCAAGCGGGGTGCCCGGCACAAATTACCGAGCGGATTGCGCACTTGGGTGCCCGCTCCGCCTTGGACATCGAGGGACTTGGGGACGAGGCCGCGCTTGCCCTTACCCAGCCCGAGGCCAATCGCGATGAGGTAGCCGCCGCGCTCGCGGCAGGACGGACTGTTTTCCTTGAAAACGGGACCGCACTTCGCATGGAAAAGACTGCTGAATTGACGCATGGCGAACTGATCGGTGATGCCGAGGCTCTTCTGCCTTCTGTTCAAAAGCCTGTTTTGTCCTCAGAAAGTGATGTTTTCAGCCTCGAAGCTGAACAGCTACGCGATGTCATGGTGTGGAAGCCCGTGACCAAGGATGGCCAAGAAACCGGGGACTGGATGCAGGTTCGGTATTTTTGGACTAAGGCATGGAAACAGAAGGGAAATAGCGGAGTCTATATCCCGCTTGAGAGCACTCCTTCGAAGAACACGAAGATGATGCTTGAGCAGATCGAGGCCGCAAAAGAGCGCCCGCTTGCACGCATTCTGGTCGCGCTTTCAATTCGTCATGTTGGTCCAACCGCTGCCTCAGCTCTGGCCATGACCTTCCCCTCGATGGATCTCTTAATGGAGGCTTCCGTCGAGCAACTGGCGCAAGTCGATGGTGTTGGCCAAGTAATCGCCCAATCTTTGCGGGAATGGTTCGATGTGGATTGGCATGTGGAAATTGTTCGCGCGTGGCAAGCTGCGGGAGTCCGTATGGAAGATGAAGTTCGCGAGGATATCGAACAGACCCTCGAAGGGCTGACCGTTGTCGTTTCAGGCGCAATGCCCGGCTACACGCGAGAGGGCGCGAAGGAAGCGATCGTCGCCCGAGGAGGAAAGGCCTCGGGATCGGTATCAAAGAAGACATCGCTGGTCATCGCAGGGCCCGGCGCGGGATCGAAAGCCGCAAAGGCCGAGGCCCTGGGAGTGCCCGTCGTTGACGAAAAGTATTTTGAGCGGGTACTTGAGCGTGGGCTAGCCGCCCTGGATGACTAAACGATGAACTCGAAGGGGTGCAGAAGGCGCTCGGAAATTCGGGTGAGTAGCGAGCGTTCTTCCCATTCCTCGAAGGTAAGCTTGCGCGCATTGGTCAGGTCAAGCTCAAAGATCCGATCCATCGTTGCCGCGAAGGCTTGCGAACGGAATTGGACATTGACTTCGTAGTTGCCCTGCAGGGAAAGCCTGTCGATATTTGCGGTTCCGACAGTTGACCAGACTCCGTCGATCGTCATGGTCTTGGAGTGGATCATTGCATCCTGGTACAGCCAGATTTCCACTCCTTCCTTCAACAGTGGCCCGTGATAGGGACGTGCAACCCAGTCGGCGAGGATGTGGTTGGAATACTCGGGGATCAGAATCTGTACCCGGACACCGCGGCGCGCTGCGTGTACTAGGGAATCGAAAATCTCGCGGTCAGGGATGAAATACGCACTGGTGATACGAATTGAGTGCTGTGCCCGATCGATTGCGTCGATGTAGAGGCCACGAACGGGGTAGAGCAGGCGTGAAGGCTGGTTGAAGGCCAGTGAAACATCGCTGTCCCACTTGGGGGCTCGACTGCGCGGAAGTTTAGGCTGTCCATGACGTTTGAAGTGATTCCAGAAGTCAATGAAGCCGTACTTTAACTCTGCAACCGCTTCCCCAGTGACGCGCACGTGAGTATCACGCCATTCAAGGGCGAAAGGATCACCAATGTTGTAACCGCCGACGAAGGCAACACGGTCGTCAACGACCATAATCTTGCGGTGATCGCGACCTGTCTTGCGCAGATTGAAGGTAAACATGCCCGAACGGATTTCGGGGAAACGGCGGATGTAGAGGTGGGGAGTCTTGGGGAAGACGTAAAAGAATGGGTCTTGATTCATGACGGCAAAGCCGTCGTAGACGATGTGCACGTCGACCCCGCGCTGCGCTGCGGCTACGAGTGCTGATTTGAAACGTTTACCCCATGTGTCCGAGCGCCAAATATACGATTCGAAGAAGATGTAGTCCTTTGCCGAGGTGATCGCTTCAAGCATGTCCTCGTAAAGAGAAGTGCCCTCGGTGTAGGTGCGAACATCCGTCCCATCGACTTCGGTATCTAGGGGAGGAAAAGTCGGGAAACCGCCTGCGACCTGCGGAACGCGGTCTTTACGGAGCTTATCAACGATATGGACGCCGATCAGTGCCGCTGCTTGGGCACCCACAAGCGCTGCTCCAGTGATTTTCAGTGCCTTGAGGGTACGCGAAGAAAAAGACGGTCGATGATGAGACATGTTTTAAGCCTACTCAAAAGTGGCCACCGATGGGCATGGTATGAGAGGTGCGCCCCGGGCGGGTATCATCCTTGTTATGGCAAGGATCAGTACTGATGAGGTCACCCGTGTGGCGGGATTGGCTCGAATTGCACTTACACCGGAAGAAATCACCAGAATTGCTGGTGAGCTAGACGTTATTACCGAGGCCGTTGCAAAGGTCTCCGAGGTTGCAACCCCGGATGTGCCCGCGACCTCGCACCCCATTCCGCTGTCGAATGTGTGGCGTGAAGACGTCGTTGGCCCAACGCTTGACCGCGACGAGGTTTTGGCGCAGGCCCCCGCACAAGAAGACGGAATGTTCTTGGTTCCGCAGATTTTGGAGGAGGACTGATGAATCCGTTGCTGAAGAAGTCCGCCTGCGAGCTTGCTGACCTGCTGCGTAGCGGTGAAATCACTTCTGTTGAGCTCACTCAGGCGTGCTTGGATCGCATCGATGCGATTGACCCCAAGGTCCACGCCTTCCTGTATGTCGATCGTGAGGGTGCTCTTGCAACTGCTGCCGACGTGGATGCGCGCCGTGCTGCGGGGGAAGAACTGCCTCGCTTGGCAGGCGTGCCCATTGCGGTCAAGGACAACATGGTGACCCGAGGCGTTCCCACGACCTGCGCTTCGAAGATCCTTGAGGGATGGCTGCCTCCCTACGATGCAACCGTCGTCGAGCTTCTGCACAAGGCTGGAATGCCGATCTTGGGTAAGACCAATATGGACGAGTTCGCTATGGGCTCCTCGACCGAGCACTCCGCTTACGGTCGCACGGGCAACCCGTGGGATCTTGATCGTATCCCCGGTGGTTCCGGAGGCGGCTCCGCTGCTGCTGTTGCTTCTTTCATGGCACCGCTGGCTTTGGGTTCTGATACCGGTGGTTCGATCCGTCAGCCCGGTGCTGTGACGGGTACCGTGGGCGCAAAGCCCACATACGGCGCAGTTTCGCGTTACGGACTGATCGCTATGGCCTCGTCGCTGGACCAGATTGGCCCGGTAACCCGCACGGTTGAGGACGCAGCTGCACTGACCGAGGTAATCGGTGGCTACGATCCCCACGACTCGACGTCCCTGAATGAGCCGGTTCCCGCGCTCTCTGAAAGTGTTGCTCAGGTCGCCAAGGATGGAAAGATTGAGGGGCTGCGCGTTGGCGTTGTCCGCGAACTTTCCGGTGAGGGCTACCAAGATGATGTTCTCGAGGCCTTCAACGCGACCGTTGAGAAGTTGCGTGCTGCCGGGGCTGAGATCGTTGAGGTTTCCTGCCCGAGCTTCGATTACGCTCTTGCTGCTTACTACCTGATTATGCCGGCTGAGGTTTCCTCGAACCTGGCGCGTTTTGACGGTATGCGTTACGGCATCCGCGTCGAGCCCAGCGAAGGCCCTGTTACCGCAGAGCGCGTTATGGCAGCGACTCGAGAAGCCGGTTTCGGCGATGAAGTGAAGCGTCGTATTATCTTGGGCACTCACGTCCTATCGGCAGGCTTCTTCGACGCCTACTACGGAAGTGCGCAGAAGGTTCGTACCCTGATTCAGCGCGACTTTGCGCGTGTCTTTGAAGAGGTCGATGTTCTGGTTTCGCCGACCTGTCCGACAACAGCATTCCGTTTCGGAGAGAAGATGGATGATCCCATGGCGATGTACCTCAATGACATCGCGACCATCCCTGCAAACCTGGCCGGAATTCCTGCGATGAGTGTTCCAAACGCCGTCAGTGCCGAGGGGCTTCCCGTTGGATTCCAGATTCTTGCTCCGGCTCACCACGACCTCAAGATGTATGAAGTCGCAAGCCTCGTTGAGCAACTCAGTGGCGATATCGCGGGTAACTGCCCCGCAGCGCAGTGGGAGGAGAACTAATGACTGAGCTGATGGATTACCAGGAGGCTACCGCTTCCTTCGATCCGGTTCTCGGAATTGAAGTTCACGTCGAGTTGGGTACCGCGACCAAGATGTTCGATGCGGCTCCCAATGCCTTCGGTGGCGACCCGAATACCTACGTGACCCCCGTGTCGCTTGGCCTTCCCGGCTCGCTCCCCGTGGTCAATCACCGGGCAGTCGAATACGCGATCAAGATCGGCCTCGCATTGAATTGCTCAATTGCCAAGAGCTGCCGTTTCGCGCGTAAGAACTACTTCTACCCGGACCTGACGAAGGCTTTCCAGACCTCACAGTCAGATGAGCCCATCGCTTATGACGGCTATGTGGACGTTGAGCTAGAGGACGGCACTATGTTCCGCGTTCAGATTGAGCGTGCGCACATGGAAGAAGACGCCGGAAAGAACACTCACATCGGTGGCGCGGATGGTCGTATTCAGGGTGCGGACCACTCGCTGGTTGACTACAACCGTGCGGGCGTCCCCTTGGTTGAGATCGTGACCCGTCCTATTGAAGGGGCAGGGGAGCGAGCACCTGAGGTTGCCGCTGCATACGTTCAGGCACTGCGTGATATCTTCCGTACTCTTGGCGTCTCTGAGGCGCGTATGGAGCGCGGAAATGTCCGTGCCGATATCAACGTTTCTCTTCGTCCGACCCCGACCTCTCCTTTGGGGACTCGAACCGAAACCAAGAACGTGAACTCTTTCAGGGGTATCGCGAACGCCGTTCGTTTCGAGATTCAGCGACAAGCACAGATCTTGGCTGACGGCGGATCAGTTCTTCAGGAAACCCGTCACTTCCACGAGGAAGACGGAACGACCTCGTCTGGTCGTGAAAAGTCCGATGCAGAAGATTACCGCTACTTCCCAGAACCGGATCTTGTCCCGGTCGTTCCCTCTGAGGAATGGGTTGAATCCCTGCGTCAGTCCCTGCCTGAGCTTCCGGTCGCCAAGAGGCGCCGTCTGCGCGAGCAATGGGGTTTTGCCGATAAGGAAATGCGCGACGTCATCAACGCGGGCGCGCTTGAACTCATCGAGGCAACCGTCGAAGCTGGGACCGATCCCGCAGCTGCACGTAAGTGGTGGATGGGTGAACTGGCTCGTTACTCGAAGGACAAGCAGGTTGCGCTTGAGGACCTACCGGTTTCTCCCGCACAAATCGCACAGCTCCAGTCCTTGGTTGATAGCGGTCGTCTGACCGACAAGCTTGCTCGCCAAGTCCTTGAAGGTGTTCTTGCGGGTGAAGGCGATCCTGAGCAGGTCGTTGCTGCACGCGGACTTGAAGTTGTTTCTGACGACGGTGCACTCACTGCAGCCGTTCAGGAAGCACTGGACGCAAATCCCGATATCGTCGAGAAGATCAAGGGCGGCAAGGTTCAGGCCGCTGGCGCCCTTGTCGGTGCGGTCATGAAGGCTACCCGTGGCCAGGCAGATGCCGCCCGCG
>CALIZH010000166.1 GCA_938028585.1 uncultured Actinomyces sp.
GATTTCATCGGATATGGGACTTGGTTCATTGGTAACGTTGCCGATATTTGGATTGTCTGCGCGGTCGTTATCCTGCTGATTGCAAGCTTTACCGGTAACAAACACTCGGTGCGCTGAATATGTCCGATACTCGTTTAATGCCCGTGCCCGATGCTTTGGTTGGAGAGCGCCTCGACGCAGCGCTTTCGCGTATTCTCGGTCTGTCGCGGTCACGCTGTAGTGAGCTCATCCTTGACCAGAATGTGACGATTAACGGTACTCCAGCCTCTAAATCGGACAGGCTTGGGGAGAACGACCTCTTAGAAATTACGATCCCTGAACCGGAAACTCCTGTAACTCCAGTAGTGGGGATGGATATTCTCTACGACGATGACGATATTGTCGTTGTCAACAAGCCGGTTGGTGTTGCAGCGCATTCGGGTCCGGGTTGGACAGGTCCGACTGTTGTTGGCAACCTCGCGGCAGCGGGATATCGAATCACTACTCATGGCCCAGTTGAACGTCAAGGAATTGTTCATCGACTGGATGTAGGAACCTCGGGCGCAATGATGGTGGCCAAGTCCGAACTCGCCTATTCGGTGATGAAGCGCGCCTTCAAGGAACGGACTGTACGCAAGATCTACCATGCGGTGGTTGCTGGACACCCAGACCCGGCCTCGGGAACGATTGACGCACCGATTGGACGCCACCCCTCGCGGGAATGGCGTATGGCGGTGATTGACGGGGGAAAGCGCGCGGTGACGCACTACGACACCCTCGAGCTCATGCCGGGTGCCGCGCTTGTGGATGTACATCTGGAAACCGGACGTACTCACCAGATTCGCGTGCATATGGCTGCTATCGGTCATCCCTGTGTTGGCGACGTCTTCTATGGGGCTGACCCGACAAAAGCAGAACAATTGGGCTTGGACCGTCAGTGGCTGCACGCGGTTGAGCTGGGATTTACGCATCCGCGAACTCAACTTCCCGTGACGGTACGGGCCCCTTATCCGGATGACCTCAATCACGCTTTGGAGATTTTGCGTCATGCCTAAGCGTTTTCCTTCACGCTTCGCCCAGTGTGCTGGCCCAAGAAACACTAGACTGACACCATGGCACCAGCGGACTCTTTCGTGCATCTGCACAATCACTCGGAATACTCGATGCTCGATGGAGCAGCACGAATCAAGCCGATGGTTGCAGAAGCTGCAAGGCTGGGACAGCCCGCAATTGGCCTGACCGACCACGGCTACCTCTTCGGTGCTTATGAGTTTTACGACGCTGCGACAAAGGCTGGTATCAAGCCCATCATTGGCTTGGAAGCCTATGTCACTCCGGGTACTTCACGTTTCGATCGTCAAAAGGTGACGTGGGGTGAGCCGTGGCAACGCAGCGATGACGTATCAGCCTCGGGTTCCTATAACCACCTGACTTTGCTTGCATACTCAACAGAGGGAATGCACAACCTTTTCCGCTTGGGAAGTTACGCCTCGGTCGACGGGCAATTCGGTAAGTGGCCTCGCGCCGATAAGGAACTGCTTGAACGCTTCCACAAGGGACTGATCGTTTTCACCGGTTGCCCTTCAGGTGCAGTTCAGACACGCATGCGTTTGGGCCAATGGGACGAGGCCGTGGCTGAGGCCGCAGAGCTGCGCGACATTTTCGGACCTGAGAATTTCTACGTGGAAGTGATGGACCACGGGATTGAATTCGAGAGGCGTACACAAAAACAGCTCCTCGAACTTGCGAAGCTTATGGATGCCCCGCTGGTCGCTACAAATGACGCGCACTACGTCAAAAAGGAAGACCGCGGAATTCAGGACGCACTGCTGTGCATCAACTCGGGTTCACGAATCTCTGATCCGGATCGCTTTAAGTTCGATGGAGACGGTTACTACATTCGTTCTTCCGAAGAGATGCGCTCGATTTGGAAGGAATTGCCAGAAGCCTGCAATTCGACGCTGGAAATTGCAGAGCGATGCGATGTCCACTTCAGGACCACCGCTGAGGGCGCCTCGTACATGCCTGACTTCCCTGTCCCAGAAGGGGAAGATAAGACCTCGTGGTTTATTAAAGAAGTTGAAAAGGGCCTTCAGGAGCGTTTCCCCAAAGGTATTCCCGATGATGTGCGCAAGCAGGCCGAATACGAGGAAGATGTCATCATCAAGATGGGCTTCCCGGGCTACTTCCTTACCGTTGCGGACTACATCAACTGGGCGAAGAGCCAAGGAATCCGCGTGGGACCCGGTCGTGGTTCCGGTGCTGGATCCATGGTCGCCTACGCCATGAAGATCACCGAGCTCAATCCGCTCAACCACGGACTGATCTTCGAACGCTTCTTGAACCCCGAACGTATTTCGATGCCCGACTTCGACGTTGACTTTGACGAACGTCGTCGTGACGAAGTCATTGAGTACGTTAAACGAAAGTACGGCGAAGACCGCATTTCACAGGTGGTCACCTACGGTCGAATTAAGACCAAGCAGGCCCTGAAGGATTCTGCGCGAATCTTGGGACGCGACTTCAAGGTGGGGGAGCAGCTGACGAAAGCGCTGCCTCCTTCGGTCATGGGCAAGGACATCTCGGTTGCGGGTATCTTCGATGAGAAGGATAAACGCTACGCCGAAGCTGCGGAGTTCCGTAAGTACTATGAAGAGAACCCCGATGTCCACGAGGTTGTTCAGTACGCACTCGGGCTTGAAGGCCTGACCCGCCAATGGGGCGTCCACGCATGTGCGGTCATCATGTCATCGCATACGCTGACGGACATTATCCCCATCATGAAACGCCCTCAAGATGGGGCGATCATCACCCAATTCGACTACCCGACCTGTGAAGGTCTTGGGCTTCTCAAGATGGACTTCTTGGGACTGCGCAACCTGACGGTTATTTCTGATGCTCTTGAAAACATCAAACTCAATGGCAAGCAGGATCCCGATCTAGACCATGTCCCGCTAGATGACCCGGCAACATATGAATTGTTGGGCCGCGGCGATACCTTGGGCGTTTTCCAGCTTGATGGTGGCGGTATGCGTGACCTTCTCAAGCTGATGAAACCGGATAACTTCGAAGATATCTCCGCTGTGGGTGCGCTCTATCGCCCAGGTCCTATGGGGGCGAATTCGCACACAAACTACGCGCTGCGTAAGAATGGGCGCCAGGAGATCACTCCGATCCACCCCGAACTCGCAGAGCCTTTGAAGGACATTCTGGGGACGACCTACGGTCTGATTGTCTATCAAGAGCAGGTCATGCAGATTGCCCAGAAACTTGCGGGCTACTCTCTTGGCCAAGCAGATATCTTGCGTAAGGCCATGGGTAAAAAGAAGAAGGAAGTTCTGGACCAACAGTTCAAGGGCTTCCGGCAGGGCATGCTTGATAACGGCTATTCCGAAGAATCAATCAAGGCTCTGTGGGATGTAGTCGTTCCCTTCTCGGC
>CALIZH010000167.1 GCA_938028585.1 uncultured Actinomyces sp.
AGGCGCATATAGTTGGCGAGGCGGATCAGTCGAATACTGCCCGCCTCGCCGCTAATGTCCCCCCGCACTCTCAAGCGCGGATTTAGCTATCCCTATTGGATATCTAGCGGCACTGGGTGTCGCGGTCGCGGGAATGCAGAGTCGAGAAGATCGAGTTCTGTTTGCGAGAAGCAGATTGATGCAGCCTCGATATTCTCTTTCATATGCTTCAGGCTTCCGGTGCGCGGGATTGCAACGATGTCTTTATGAGCAAGGACCCATGCAAGCAGGATTTGGAAGGGAGTTACACCGTGATCGTTAGCCAGGGTTTGGATAACTTTATTTGTGATGAGGTTATGCTGCAGCCTGCCAGCCTGTGCAAGAGGGCAGTAGGCGATCGTTGTAACGCTATTCGCAGCGTGCAAAGGCTGTAGATCGACTTCGATTCCTCGTGAACCAAGGTGGTATAGGACTTCGTTGACTTGGCAATGCTGTGAGCCTCGAACTTCCAAGAGCTCTGACATATCAGAGCAGTCGAAGTTAGATACTCCCCACGAAGATATCTTTCCCTTTGCACGGAGGCGCTCCAATTCTTCGACTGTTTCTTCTAGGGGCACTGCTCCACGCCAATGGTAGAGATACATGTCCAAATAATCGGTGTTGAGGAAGCGCAAGCTTGTATCGAGTGAATGCTCTATACGCTCGTGCGAGGCGTTAGAGGGAAGAACCTTCGAGATTAGGAAAATAGAATCGCGTTCATAGGGGCTGATTGCTTCGCCGACTAGATCTTCAGATCGTCCGTTTCCGTACATTTCAGCGGTGTCGATGAGCGTTGCGCCCGCTTCGATTCCGTATCTCAGAGCGGCAATTTCTTCGTCCCGTGTGCTTGCGCTATCGCCGAGATACCAAGTTCCCAAGCCAAGCTGGGGGATTGAAGTTCCGTTTTTAAGAAGGACCGTTGACATCTGTGATCTCCTAGAGTTCCTTCGTCGCCTTGAAGTCTTCTGCGACTGAATTTCGGAAGCGTTCGTCGTAGCCGAAGTCGAGCGCCACACTTGCGAGGCCAAAAGCACCGTCAAGCGCTGCTTGATCTCCTGAAGGTGATGCCGCAGCGGCAGCTAGTTCTTCTGTGTGGAGCATCAGCTGAGAGTCTCCAACAGAAACTAGCGGGTGGATTGCCGGTATCCGGATTGATAGATTTCCAAAGTCTGTTCCCGCCGCGATTGTCTCTGATAGGACTCCGAATGGCAGGGGGTTTCGCCCGCATCGACGCTGTGAGCGTACCCATGATTGGAGGAGCCACTTATTTGATATAACGGGCGCTTCGTTTCGATTTGCTTCTTCGATAAAAGTGACCGCCGTACCTGTCATCAGTGCTGCCCCACGGAAGATATTGAGTACTCTTTCGATAAGGTTGCTCAGTCCCGAGTCGTATTTTGATCGGATACACATGCTGAGTTCGGTTTTCTCGGGGATGACGTTAGGTACGTCGCCGCCATTGGTGATAATTGCGTGCATGCGGTCGGTAGGTGAGAGTTGTTGGCGGAGCAAGCCGATTCCAGTGAGAGACAGGACTGCAGCGTCGAGCGCATTCCGCCCCATGAAAGGTGCCGATGATGCATGCGAGGGGACGCCTGTAAATTGGATTTTTAAGCGTTTTTGTGCGAGCCATGTTTGATGTGCGACGTCCGTCCCGTAAGAGTGGGCCATAACAACCGCGTCAACGCCATCAAATGCGCCTCGTTGGAAGAGGACTTCTTTGCAGGTCGAGCATTCTTCTGCAGGTGTCGTCTGGAGGATAACCCGCATGGGTAGGCCATCGGGCAATTCTGAATTCAGGGCTGACAATGCTAGAAAGGCCCCCACTGTTTGGGCACACATTACGTTATGTCCGCAGCCATGCCCAATGCCTGGGAGCGCGTCATACTCGCAGGTTAATGCAAATACCGGTGCAT
>CALIZH010000168.1 GCA_938028585.1 uncultured Actinomyces sp.
CAATCGTTCGAAGCAACCCTTCAGGCAGGAGGTTAGAAAACCACAGCGGAAGAACCAACTGGCCTTTCACGCTTGTTTCACGGCGCATCCCATTCTCAAACCAGAAGCCAAGAACAGGCCGATCCACGCGCCAGTAGTACTCGTCGATGAAACGAAAGGAGCTCTTGGACGCATAGCATGAAATTGTGCCAACTTCGATGCCATGCAAGCTGACACGAAACTCAGCTTCGGGAAAATAGCGCGACATCTGCGTTCCTTTCACGACAACTCTACGGGCGCGAACGACACGTAATCCCATGCCATCATCGAATCGAAGAACTCATTCACCCGCGCGGAGACCACTTCCTCACGCCGACTGATCAACATCTCCGGATCCATCTGAGGTTCGCTCTCTTCTGTCCCCTCGGGAAGCATGAGCATGTCCGCATGCGCAGTCATAAATGCCCGCAACGCATCCTCATCCTCCCTCGCTTCCTCATTAACCAGCAAAATTCTATTGGCGAGCGATGAATAGCGGCCGCCACTGTCCACACCCATGCGGTCATATCCGACGTAATCTACGAGGAGATCAGCCGCGCTGCCGTAATCTCCAACGAGCGAATCGAACAAGGCTGTCAGAGCTTGCCCGGTGCAGTCCTCCGAACGCATGTAATGAGACCACATGGCACACACACATGCCTTCGCGTCCGAACGGTTCATTCTCGCAGTCGGGATCGCGATGCGATCTGCCGTCACTCTCTCACCGACGCTTTCCAGTAGCTCCTGAACAGAATCCGATTCGTCGCCACGCCGCACGCTCTTCAGGAAAGTCCGCGTCTGGACGTTCCCGCTACTGATAGTGCCCTCAATGGTCTTGACAATGGTCCGCCACACCCACCGCTTCAACAGCTCTTTGTTACGCCTCTTCGGCTCGGGGAACAACGCGAAGAACCGCGACACCACCACCAGAATCGCGCTGTACGGCAGTAACGTAACATGTGGAATACAACAATTGTCTTGGAGGAATCGCGTCGCTCGCTTCAAGACGAGCTCCGTCTGGGCGTACGCTTCGTCGCGGTCCTCATCCGGGAAATCGGAGTTTCTACGTCGTTCATCCCCAAATTCATCGCGTCCATCGCGCATATAGTCTGGGTACCGACGCGCCTTCAACACATTGAGCACTTGATCTTCCGACAGTAAACCAAAGTTCGTTGAGCGAGCCACAGCATCCGAAATCGAGCGCAGAGTACGCCCATCGGATACGGAGCTGTTGAGCGCTTCAAACACCTCGGAAGACTTGAGCTTCTTACCGCTCTGATTAATGCGATCAAAGATGACGCGGAGCTTATCCTCGTCTGCTCCCTCCAGCACGGTGGCCGGAACGCTCACGGCGTTAAAGGTATTGAATGCCTCCTGGTAACGACCGCGCAGCGCTTGGAATTCGGTGTTCTCCTCGAACCACTGCCAGGCGCTCTCAAAGTCGAAGAGACGAAAGAGCGGCATGACGGCACGGGAATGACGCCCCAGGGTTGAAACAACGCAGGAATTCTCCAGATCGTACCCCACCGCAAAGCGACGATCTCCTACGCTGCGTGCGTCCATCGCGTTGACAATACTCGTCACGCGTTGCTGACCGTCGACGAGCCATAGTGCGTCCGGGCGCCCAGGGGCGTCGATATCGATGGAACCCACAGTGACCCGCTGCGCCGGGGCCTCACGTTTCCACATGAGCAGGTTCCCGATCGGATACCCCTGGTGTAAGGAATCAAAGAGGGCCACGACGTCTTGGTTCGTCCATCGGAAGGAGCGTTGAAAGTCGGGGATTCGTACGCGCCCCGTCGCCACCAGGTCACGCAACTCAGAGAGCCTGAAGGTTTCGTGTTTCGGCTGCATCGCTTCGCTCGACATGCGTCCATGTTACTCCGACACCGATGCTCGGACGCTGTCACGCGCGCGGATAAGTGAAAGCCCGCCCCGGCCTCGTCAATGAACGAGGGCCGAAGCGGGCCCGGGAACGCCCGGCTCGCGCCGAGCCAGACATCCCTACTCAGGGGATGCGGTGCACCCACTCCTCGCGCGCGAACTTCGTTTCGCAGCGCTTCCGTGCGACCTCGAGGTCCGCCTCGGTGATGGTGCCGACGCTCGCGTTGTACTTCTCCTTGAAGTGGTCGAAGAACACCTGCAGGATCTCCTCGCGGGGAAGGCCGGTCTGGGAGCGCATAGGGTCCACGCGCTTGACGGCGCTGCGGGTGCCCTTGTCGCGGATCTTCTCCATGC
>CALIZH010000169.1 GCA_938028585.1 uncultured Actinomyces sp.
GCTTGCCGGCGCGGGCCAGCACCCAGTGGCCGGGTGCGGAAGCGATGGGGCGGTCGGCGTGGGGCAGCGGCAGGTCGGTCGAGGAGGTCGAGGCAGCGGGCTTCTTGCTCATAAGGCAAGCCTAACCTCTTCGGAGTGGAAGTCGATAGGGCCGTCAGTCGGTGACGGCCGTTTGGATCGGCAAACAGGATCAGGAACATGCGATCCGGCTCGAGGCCCACCTTGTCGAGATCGAGAACGGAACCTGCCGTTTCAATACGCCAGTCACTGCCGCCCGTACTCCGCATGATGACATGGAGCGCCCGGGCCCCGATGAGACTGTCGACCGGCTAGGGCAGGCGACACGGCGACGGATGCTCGTGCGAGCTAATGGTCTTGTCATTGGTCGAGGACTCACCGTCGGAGACGGATAAGCGCGGACACATGGGCCAGACAGGCATTCTCCTATGAGACCACGAGAATGAATGGAGTGCGCAGTAATTCTCGAACAAGGGAGACTTTCTTCCCGTGAGCCGATAACATAGAGATCATGTCAGCGGTGAAACACTCTGAGGAATTTCAAGGCCAGGTGGCGTGCGACGCCGCAAAGAAGGGCAGCACGATAGCCTAAGTGACCACCTCGTACGATCTTACAGTTCAGACGATAAGCAACTGAGTTGCAAGGCATAAACCAACCAGAGCCGACAGAAAACCCCCAATCGACTTAATGGTCGCGAAATTCAGGGCGGAAAACAGCGAGCTACATCAGGAGAAAAAGTTCCTGGGAAAGCAGTCACCTTCTTCGCCAAAGAATGACCGCTACCAAGCGCTACGAGATCATCAATCGCGGAGAACGTACCTCTACCATCTCCTCGACGCGCCGGCGGCCGAAGGTGCTGAGGTCTGCTTACCACTCCTGGCGCAACCGAACCAAGTCGCGGGCGGATGGCAGGACACAGAGAGCTCGGGATCATGGTTAACGACGCACTTGAGGGCTCGTTAGGACTCCTACGGGTTCGGGCAAATCCAGGTAGTTCTCGAGAGGCACAATGCATAGGAGGACGGGTTCACACTTCCCTCCATCACGAGGAACCTGAACCTGTAAACCACACAACCATACACAAAAAATGTACCAACATGCCGGCCGACGACCTGAACGAGAGGCTGGACCTGGCCAGGCGGAACTTCACAGTCCAGGCACCGGGACGTAAATGAGGCACAGATATCACCTATACTAGCGCCAACCCAGAGTTGGCCCATCTCGCAACAACCCTGGTCAACCCAAAATAAAAAACTGATGAATACACCCTATTTAAATTCGAAAACGCGATTTGCAGTTAAACCAGTAATCGCCAGCAAATGTCGTCGCATCAAACGACTCTTCCATTCTTTTAGAATGTAGTTCGCCGATGCTGTAGCCACAATTCCTGCACCGCCAGAAACAATTCCAGACATAGCATGATCAGGCATTCCAATTAAGGTAGTGACGGCAAATCCCAATGCCGTTGCGGTCACTTCTGGCATCCACGATGCTCGCAGTTTAGCAGCCTGATGCGTTAACTCATCGCATACCGCATTCTGATCACCAACTTCAACTTCAGTTAATACGCGGCGAAGTAGCCGCCTCCATTCAACGAAATCGTCACTCTTGTGCATCTGATAGATCTGATTTAAGGATAGGCTCTGAAGGTTGGGAAGTCGCAAACGTCCAATACTTGAAACCACATTACACCCATCCATAGTTGAAAATTTGTTTGATTGCACACATCTTTGCACGTAATTAAGCTCCCTCGCAAAGGGAGAGTACAGATCCAACCATTCATACTCTTCGATAGCCCGTTTCATGATTTCCGCACGAAACTCATGGCGAGGAAGATAAGCCGACATCACAGCCCTCCCCCTTCTAAGACAATGCTGATCACGACGAATTAGATCACGACGTACTTTACTGATAGAGGTGCTTTCTGTGCGCTCAATGAAAGTAACCAAGCCGCGATCAAAAAACGGCTTTACTGCCGCCAAGAAGAAAAAAAGCCTAGCGACGGCAATATGAAGAAGATGCTTATCTTCATTATTTAACCGACACGGCTCAATCCCTTCGCGGAGGCACCAGGCCCGAACAAGCAGAGAAGAGTTTGTATCGTCTTGTAAATTATTAGGTAACTTAGATATCTCCTTTATGATGGCTCGATCCACGAAATCCTGAATCGGATCAAACATAACGACACTATGTGAATATAACAGTATCGCCTTGAGTTCTGAGAAAGCAGCAGTCTCATCCCAAAGCAAGGAAGGACTCAAGGATGCGGCCATAGCAAACCAGGGCTTCGCTCTCGGGAATTTTTCGATAGACTCCCTGTGAGCATCGGCGCCACAACTGACGCCTAAATATAACGGTCGAACCTCACCCAAGACCATTCGTTCATATTCCACACTCTGCTTACCAACAGAATTTGACTCAAGATAGGCCAAAATAAATTGATCTATTTTTTGTGAGTAAATATGCGAGAAAACTTTAGGGGCACACAAAAGATGGTGGCCCAGCTCAGCAAGATCGCACCCAAAAAATTCTTCGGCGAAAGCAATGGGGTTCTGCATGACGTGCATTATATCACGTCTTTATACATATATGCAGCGAGAAGACGGCCGCCAGCCACCCGAGGGTACTGTCTCAAATCGTTTACTCCGAGGAATCTACTCCCGGAGAATCACTTCACTACCTTGCAGCAGCTCGAGACTTTGGAAAATCAAAAGACCCAACTATCCTTGAGCCGATTCGGGCAAGCTCAGACCGCAGGCAAGGCGATGACAAGACATCGATGCGGTCACCCCACCCCGCATTCCTCTCAGCGAATCCGACTAGAATGTGGGCGCGAACTTCGACGACGCACATGTCACCCTTCTCAAGGAGAGTGAAATACCTTCCGAACTGATAACGCAGCACAGGAACGGTCGATGAGTGCACCCGCAGCAACCCCCGGATCGCTTTCCCTCAATGACGTCGGCGTGAGCACCCCAACAGGCAGCGACACCAAAATTTTACGGAGGTTCGAACACTTCATTCGTCACGACCACCTCCTCAAACCTCGATACTCGATATACCCGCATTCCACATTCACCATCAGCGATGAGGTGCCAGACACCTACCTTATTCACCAGCCCTATGGGAAGTAGGCGCGAACATTACACTCCCCATTGTTGACTGATAGGAGGCATCCACCACTCGGCGCTGGGAGACTACATCACAAAGTTAGCTCATGCCAGACATTACATTAGCCGTCAACTCACCCAGGCAACATGGTCATCATGAACTTCTGTCATCAACCGTTCAGGCCATCACGCAGAGAAGACGGTAAGGCCTGGATAAGCTTCATCATGGGCACCCGAGTTTCCGGGTCGTTCAGTGCTGTCGTTCCTAGCATCCGCGACAGCGCTCGCGCCTCGCCCGCAGACATGCCAGTCAGATCTGTTCGAGCACCTCCGACAAGGCGCCAGCCACCACCTCGCCCCGTCTGCGAGTAGACCGGAATTCCCGCCGTCGAGAGGGCTTCGAGGTCTCGTCGACAGTAGCTGGCGAGATCTCTAGCTCTGCAATCCGCAAGCCGGCCCTTGCGCCTATACCGAGTTCCGTATCGGTCCGGACGAGGACGAACTGGGCATCATGGATCGCTCCTTCATGACACCATCCCCGACTCCGACAGCAGCACCCATCACCTACTGGCACACCGACGATACTCACACGACGTTCACCACCCTCGTCGCACACGGGGCACATGCTCATACGCCGATCACCGAGCGCGGGGGCGGATTCACAACAGCGTCTATCGTTGATCCTTTCGGGAACGCGGTCGGCATCATGCACAGCCCTCACTGGAGGGCGCACCAGGAGAGACTGACGCAGCAACACTTCAGCGGCCCCAACGCATGTCACGCTACGGTGTTCACATGGACCAGCTCATCACTCCCGCCATCCGGTGCAA
>CALIZH010000170.1 GCA_938028585.1 uncultured Actinomyces sp.
GCCATGCAAGGGCCACGCAGTAGGACGGAGCTCCCGCCTCGAAATCAAGGCGCTCCCCATGAGGACCATTCAGCCGGTCGTAACGAGCAGCTGCCGCCTTATGCAAAGACCACCCCTCCGGGAGCTCCTCAACTTTTATCGGAACACCCAACGCCGGGAGCCCCAAACTATGGCGCAAGATTGAGACCGTGTAGTTGACCATTACCTTCTGCGTCAACTCAACCGAGGGCGATGCAATAATGCCCCCCTTTACCACCTTTCCACGTTCTTCCTCGTCGAAGCAGTATTGTCCGTCCTCCAACCATAGAAGCATTCCCGAACCGAACCCGTCATCGATCGACAGGCCGGTGCCACCTCGTTTGAAGCCGTTGTACACCTTCAGTCCAGTGTGCCGGTTCATGACCGCCGCATACTCGTCCAGGAAGGCCATCGGGTCATTCCCTTCCCCGGATGCACCTCTCTTAAAGAATCGTCCCAATGCGCGCAGCACTGTCTTCCTCCTCTGGGGTAGGAACTACAGATCTTCTCGCCTGCAACACCACACCTTCTCTCCAATACGTACGCTGGCCCACTTCAGCATGATCTCGCCATAGTCACTGAACTCATCATCGAATATACGGACGCCCGAGCCAGCGACGAAGCAGAGGACCGCCATAGGGCAGCATGTACGCGTGCAGCAGCTCAGACGGAGAAACATCGTAAAGCCACGCTAACGGAACACAGTAGCGCGCTTCACCAGTATTAAACTCTAGCTTGACATCATCAGGTCCCTTAAGAGACACGTATTCCAGATACCTATTCCTCTCCATGGACCATCCACTCGGTAATTCGTCTTCCTCTATCGGTAAGCCAAGCCTCTCAAACCCGAGTGCGTGCCGCAAGATTGACACCGTGTAGTTCAGCATCACCTTCTGCGTCAAATCGATCGAAGGAGAATTGAACACCCCTCCCCTCCGAACCTTCCCACGCTCCTCCTGATCAAAACAATAAACGCCATCCTCCAACCACAACATATCCCGCGAAGTAAAACTATACGTAATCGATAGACCCGTATACCCCCTCTTAAAACCGTTATACACCTCTACCTCAGCGTACTTATTCATCACTTCCGCGTACTCATCCATGAAGTCCAACAGGATCCTCCTTGCCCTTCAAGATATGATCTTTTATGAGTCGAGATACCGGAACAGCCTCGCCATTTTGATCGAGAACTTGCAGCTGCGTCGCCCCACCCGGCTGCCCAGCCTTCGTTTGCGCACCAATGACAAGTCCAAAGCCAGGTCCACTCACAACACGGCTCACTCGAGCAAATCGGCGGCCTCGAGCCAGGCCTCCTCCAGTTCGTCCATTTCGGCCAGGACGTCCTGGTGGGCCGCCGAGACCTTCGTCAGCTCGGACACCGCCGAGGGG
>CALIZH010000171.1 GCA_938028585.1 uncultured Actinomyces sp.
AAGGGCTGGTTGCTGTTCGTCTGCAGCATGACGAGGTAACTTGTCATGGTCTGTTCCTCCCTACTCTCCGTTGCGCGGGGGAAGTGTCGTCAGGAGTGAATGGATGTCGCTCACGATTCGCCCCTTGAAATTAACAAGAACTGAGAAGGGGCGATTATTAATCAGAGCCTTAGTGTCATCGTGTAACCAGCCATCCGTGTAGACGATGAGCGCTTGGTGTGGGGTCAGTGTGGCTTTCAAGGCGGTGACTTGATCGTGCGCTTCCATCTGCCACTTCGACATTTTCTTCGAATCGCTCTTTTGATTAGGATTGTTTGATTCCTGCTTACTTTCCTTTGTCTGCTCTTTGTCAATGCAGAGAATTGCAATGTCGGCGTCGTTGGCGGTGGTAGTTGAGTCCATGTAGTTTTCGGACTTAATAAGGTTAGAAACCTGGAGGTCTTCCTTGGTTTCTGAAATTTTATTCGCGCTTCCCTCAAAGTAGATTTGTCTATTACTTAGACCGTACCCGATTCGCTTATTGTAGTTTTCGAGGACCTTGTCTGATATTTCAAGTCCTGCGTAGGTGACGATGGTTGAACCAATGAGAGTGTAGCTCAGGGGGTATAGGAATGTTTGTGACAGGTCAATCCAGCGTCGGTCCTCAGAAATATTGACACAATTAAAAGTCACTACAACGACTATAATTGCGCTTACTATTATTGTGCCTAGGATGATGATATACTTTTTGTTCTTCATGGTAATTCCTCAAATCTGTCGGGTTATGCGGCCACAGCGTCTATGACGCCCATGCCGAAGCTCGTGTGTGAGCCGACGTTCGTGTATGCGGACAGGGCCATGAGGCGCGAGAAGACGCGGGTCGCTTCGGCGCCCTCGACGCCGCTGATACGCAGGTGGCCCTCGTGGGCCGGGATCCGACGCGAACTCAAGCGGCCCTGGCCCGCGTTGCGCGGCATCGCCAGCGACACCATGGACGCGCGCGTGAAATCCTGCGTCGCCAGCACCCTCGCCATAGCATCCCGGTCAATGCGTGGAGGAGCGAGCCTCCGATTCCACGCCCACCAGCGCTGCTGCAAACTCGTCGCAATCGTCGCAGGAGACAAGCTCGGCACATGATTCCCCTTCGACGAAAACGTCGTCGGAGTCACCAGGCGTATCTCCCACGTAGTGTCCTGATCGCGCTCGGCCAACTCCTCCCACGACGCCTGGTTAACGATCTGACCCTCAGTCGCAACCAGCACCGTGTCATCCTCGGTTCCCGCACCGAGACGCATGACGCCACCCCACGCCAGCCACGCGTCAAGCGTGTCGACCAGGCGATCGTCCAAGAAGCGCACCTCGACCCCGAACCTGGACTCCGAACGACTCAACTCTCCGAGCGAATACGGCTTCACACCACCCGCCCCATGCAGTGGTCGATGCGCCAGCGTCGGAAACCGCGCCGCCCTCGCTGGGCTGACCCCCGGCGGTAGGTCCAGCACCGCCGACAGGGCAGCATGCAGTCGCCTCGGCGTGGCTGGCACCCCCTCGGGCGCGTCAAAGCTCACGTAAACGGATG
>CALIZH010000172.1 GCA_938028585.1 uncultured Actinomyces sp.
CATGCACTGAATGAGGCGCCCCGACTCCCACAGGTGAGGCGCGAAGGCCGCGAGTGGCTGGTATCGGTTCCTACCCGGCCGCTGGAAATCCGCGTGAATATCGTCAGAGAGCACCAACACGTCCCCCTGAACCGCTAGGGAAGCGACCATCTCCATCTCGCGTTCGTTCCAGACGCGCCCCGTTGGATTGTGCGGGCTGCACCAGAGCAACAAGTCCGCTCCCTCCATGGCGCGGGCAAATAACGCCTCTGGAATTTGCGGTGTATCGCCCGACAGGTCAAGGGGCACCCGGCGCAGTTCGCATCCGGCGCGCTCAATAACCTCGATGATCGGCCCGTACGCCGGATCCAGTGTCACCACGCGGGGAAGACGCCCAAGAGACCTTGGCAGGATGATCGAACACAGGGCTGACACGCATTGGACGATACGCGGGAAGAAGTGAACATCCCTTGAATCGAGCGCCCACCCGTGGCGACGCTCCTGCCAGCGAGCCGCGGCCTCGCGGAAGTCATCGAAAACCTCCGTGTAGCCGAAAATTCCCTCCGCGCACGCATCCACAATCGCGCGCGACACTTCCGGACACGTCGCGAACTCCATATCCGCGACCGACAGCGACAGCGCGTCCTCACCCAGGTGCGCAGCCAGCAAGTCCCACTTCGCACTGTGTGTTCCCCAGCGAGTGATGGCTGCATCAAACATCGGAACCGCCCGCCTGATTTTCGCAGCGATCCCTATGTCCACTTACCGCTGGCATCACAATAGTCAGCGACTCCGCCTGCCTTGCGGCTCCCAGGGCGACGTACTCCGCCGCCTCGGGAAATTCAACGGGCACCCCCAAGAATTCGGGCGCCAGGCTCTGCACTGCCCGCGAGCGCGCTCCGCCGCCGACAACGAGCACTTTCTCAATCGGAACACCCAGCTCACGCACACATTCGAGCGCGAAACGCATGTGGGTAAGCAGGCCCTCGACACCCGCGCGAGCAAGGTGTGCGCGCGTCGAGTTCTTGAGCGTCATTCCTTCCAATCGGGCGGTGGCATCGGGCAGGTTCGGCGTGCGTTCGCCTTCGAAATAGGGAACCAGGCGCAGCCCTCCCGCGTCGGGAACCGACAGTGCCGCGTCGTCCAGTTCCTCATAGCCGAGGCCACTCATCGCGCCGACCGCGTCGAGGATTCGCGAGGCGTTAAGCGTGCACGCGAGGGGAAGCCAGTGCCCGCTCGCGTCAGCAAAACCGGCGACTTGACCACTGGGGTCTTCAATAGGGGTCTCACTGACAACCGACACGACTCCTGAGGTTCCCAGTGAGAGCAGAGCTTGGCCGACACCGAGGCCAACTCCCAGAGCCGCACCGGCATTGTCCCCACACCCCGGGCCGATGGCGATTTCTCCCCAGCCTTGCGTTGGATCCCCAAATCCCATTGCCTCCATGGGATTGCAAATCTTCGGCAGAATAATTCTCTCTGCCTCTTCCACCGAGATTCGTAGCGCCTGAGCCAAGATTTCGCGCCTGTAGACTGCGTCAGCCCGGTCCATGTAGCCCGTTCCCGAGGCGTCGGAACGGTCGGTGCACAATCCTTCCAATCCGACAGTTTCAAAACCGCCGCGGATCTTCCAGCTCAGCCAGTCGTGTGGCAGGCAGATTGCCGCAATCTTGCGCGCATTTTCCGGCTCATTGTCTGCAAGCCAACGCAGTTTTGTGACCGTAAACGAGGCAACGGGAACAAGTCCCGTGGCACGTGCCCACCAGCGAGCCCCCGCTTCGCTATCTCCATCTCCGCGTTCAAGCACTAGCTCCCGCGCGGCCTCGGCGCTTCGGGTATCGTTCCACAAAAGCGCCGGGCGGATAACCTCACCTCGCTCATCCAAGCAGACCATTCCGTGCTGTTGCCCGCCCACGCTCAGCGCACGCACATCATCGAATCCGCCTGCTGCGCGCACGGCCTCGAGGAAGGCATCCCACCACGCCTGAGGGTCAACTTCACTTCCCTCGGGGTGCGAGGCGCGACCTTCGCGGACAATCCTTCCGGTGACCGGATCACAGATCACGACTTTGCACGATTGCGTGGAGGAGTCGACTCCAGCGACAAATGGCCTGCTCTCACTCATGGTTTCAGCCGATCAGGTGTCGCATCGCGTGATGATAGAGCTCGACGTAGTGGTATTCGCGCGCTCCCTTCGCATCAGCGTCGAAATCCTCGTAGGCACTGCGGTCAGCAAGGAAGTCATCGATCGTCTCGCCCGGATCCAAGGTGGGCTGGGCGAGTTCGTAGACAGAGGCCTCTTCCATGAGTTCCTGGGTGATGGGATCAGCGCGGAATTCGCGTGCCTTCTGCGCTAAACGAAGATACATATCCATATTCGCGCGTGCGGATTCCCATACGCCTTCCATACCCTCGGTCCGGCTGGGCTTGTAATCGAAGTGGCGAGGCCCCTCATAGCGAGGCCCGCCCCCGGGGAAGCCGTTCTCAAGGAGGTCGACCGTGAAGAAAGCACTGGCGAGATCTCCGTGACCAAAAGCCTTGTCCTGGTCGTACTTGATTCCCGACTGCCCATTGAGGTCAATGTGGAAGAGCTTGCCGGCGTTCAGCGCCTGCGCCAAGGCGTGCGTGTAGTTCAGACCGGCCATTTGCTCGTGTCCGGTTTCAGGATTGAGGCCCACAACGTCGCCATTATCGAGCTGAGCAATGAGTGCCAGCGCATGACCGACGGTTGGCAGGAAGATATCACCTCGGGGTTCATTGGGCTTGGGTTCCAGACCGATGCGGAGGTTGTATCCGCGGGACTTGATGTATCCCGCAACGGTATCGAGGCCTTCACGGTAACGATTAAAGGCGGCGTTTAGATCCTTGGATGAGTCGTATTCAGCGCCTTCACGCCCACCCCACATGACGAAGGTTGTTGCGCCAAGTTCTGCGGCTAGGTCGACATTTCGCAAGATCTTTCGCAGGCCAAAGCGGCGGATTTCGCGGTCATTATTGGTCAGACCACCATCTTTGAAGACCGGGTGCGTGAAGGTGTTCGTCGTCACCATCTCAATGACAAGTCCGGAGGCTTCGACAGCTTCTTTCAGCTGCATGACCCGCTGATGACGCTCCGAGTCTGACGCATCGAAATCAAAGACGTCATTGTCATGGAAGGTAATTCCCCAGGCGCCGATTTCTGCGAGCTTCGCAGCATATTCCCACGGGTCAAGCACCGGACGAGTTCCAGTTCCAAAGGGGTCAACTGCATTCCATCCCACGGTCCATAGGCCAAAAGAGAAGCGATCTTCGGGTCGAGGTGTATGCGCCATAGCATGACCTTCCATAGATTAAATGACTACTGCGTCACGTTTTGTTATGTCTCATAACATAATCCCTAAATTGCGATAGAGTCAAGGCATGTCCAACACCGCACGCACATCGAACCCCAATTCCGGGGCAACCAATCAATCCCTGCGTGCCCACAACCTTTCTTTGGCATTGCGCCATATCCTGGCCAGCCCAGGCGCAATCAACCGTGCGGGCATCGCTGCCCAAACCGGAATTTCACGCGCAACGATGTCGCGGCTTGTCGACGAACTCATCGCCACCGGCCTCGTCGAAGAAAGCGATGACAAACTCTCAACCGGGCAAAGGGGACGCCCCACCAGCGTGCTCTCCCCGACCTCGGGAAAGGTTATTGCGCTGGGTCTACAAGTCAACGTCTCAGCGCTCGGCGCCTACCTTGTTGACCTGAGCGGCACGGTTCTGGCACACGAATGCGTGAGCGGCGACTTCTCAGGAGCAGACCCAACCTCAACCCTGCGCAAACTCGCACGAATTGCCAGACGCGTCCTGCGCGAAGGAAGCAGTACAGGCGCACTTTTCCTGGGAAGTTCACTTGCCCTCCCCGGCCTCTTTTCCGCCGACACCCTGACCATCGCGCCCAACCTTGGCTGGCGAAATATCCCCCGCAAGGAAATCCTTCACCCCCTCCACGACCTTGCCGTCACCCTAGTTGCGAACGAGGCCGACTTGGCAGCCTACGCTGTTGCCTTCCCTCGCCCCGGGGTTCCCGAGGGGCCGGATTCTTTCATCTACGTCTCGGGAGAAGTCGGCATCGGTGGCGGGTTGATCGTCAATCATCAACCGCTGAGCGGTGCACACGGCTGGTCGGGCGAAATTGGGCATATTTGTGTGGAACCCGAAGGTGATATCTGTTCGTGTGGTGCGCGCGGTTGCTTGGAAACTGTCGCGGGATTGAAAGCTCTTGGCCATGCGGCTGGACTGGGCGACAATGCAAGCACACGCGAGATTCTGCAGCACGCGGGCCACAGCTCGCGCGCTCAAGACGCCATGACTCATGCCGGCCACGCATTGGGGCAAGCACTGTCCGCAGTCGTCAACACTGTTGATATCTCTCAGGTTTACTTAGGCGGCTTGGTTGCCGAGATTGCGCCCTACCTGCTGCCAAGTCTTCGCGAAGAACTTGCGACGCGCGTCCTCCAAGCCCCTTGGCATACACCGCAGATCGATATCCTCCCCCACTCGGAAGATCTGTCGCTGCGAGGTGGCGCGCATCGAGTCCTCGACCTGATTGTGGACGATCCAATCCACTGGAAGGATCAAGCGATCACCCTTCTCTAAGCAATTTTCACAGGCCCCACATAGCTATCCGGCAAGTGATAGCAAGGCTCCTGTGTTGCAATGAGAATATGTGCGGAATTGTTGGACACGTTGCATGCCAAGCCTCTCAGCGGAGCCGTCAGGTCGTTCTTGACGGGCTTTCACGCATGGAATATCGCGGATACGACTCCGCGGGAATTGCCTTGGCAAGCCCGGGGAAATTAAACGTCATCAAGGCTGTCGGAAAGCTGGCTAACCTGCGCGAGGCCGTAGATCAGGATGCGCCTGCCGATGCTTACGCCGGGATTGGGCATACCCGCTGGGCGACCCACGGTCGTCCAACCGTTGCAAACGCACACCCACATGTGAGTCCCGATGGACGTTTTGCATTGGTCCACAACGGGATTATCGAAAATGCCGATAACCTGCGCGCCCAGTTGCGCGCACAAGGCGCGGTTTTCGCCTCGGAAACCGATACGGAAGTGGTCGTGCACCTGCTCGCACGTGCCTACGATCAGGCGGATGCGGCCTCGTACACGGGTGAAGTTGCGGAGCTCAGCGGCACTGACCAGACCGTCGCGCGCCGACTGGTCGTCGCCATGCGGGAAGTGACGGCGAAACTTGAAGGAACCTTCACGCTGCTTGCACTATCTACTGAATCTCCCAAAGTCATCGTTGCCGCGCGTAGATCATCGCCGCTGGTTATTGGTTTGGGCGAGGGAGAGAACTTCCTTGGCTCGGACGTACTGGCATTTATCGAGCACACGAATCGCGCGGTAGAAATTGGGCAAGACCAGCTGGTTGTCGTGAGCGCTTCCGCTGTAACGGTCATCGGTGCGGATGGACACCCGGTTCCCCTGAAGGAATACGAAGTCGATTTTTCGGCGGATCGAGCGACCAAAGCCGGATGGCCAACCTTCATGGAAAAGGAAATTCACGAACAGCCTCGGGGCGTTGCGGATACTTTGGCTGATCGTCTGGATTCCCACGAACACTTGGCTTTGGATGAAATCCGAATCCCAGAACACGTACTTCGCGGAATCGACAAGATCATCATGATTGGTTGCGGGACTGCTTCTTACGCGGGACAGGTCGCCCGTTACGCGATCGAACACTGGTGCCGAATTCCTGTCGAAGTCGAGCTTTCCAGCGAATTTCGCTACCGCGATCCGGTCGTTGGCGAAAAGACCTTAGTTGTCGCGATCTCACAGTCCGGCGAAACAATGGACACCATCCAGGCGATTCGCCACGCGCGCGAACAGGGCGCGAAGGTCGTCGCGATTGTCAATACTCCCGGTTCGACCATCTCGCGCGAATCCGATGCTGTCATCCTCACCCATGCGGGGCCTGAAATCGCGGTTGCCTCTACGAAAGCCTTCACATCACAGGTCACTGCGTGCTTCATCCTTGGTCTGTATTTGGCGCAGGTTCGCGGAAACAAGTACGCCGATGAAATCGCTGACTACATGGATAAGCTCGCCCGCGTACCCGAGGCGATCCAGAAGGTTTTGGATAGTGGAGAGACCGTTCGTCAGTTCGCCCGCACCATGAAGGACGCGACCTCGGTGATCTACTTGGGGCGGCACGTGGGATACCCCGTCGCTCTTGAGGGCGCGCTCAAACTTAAGGAAATCTGCTACATCCACGCGGAGGGTTTTGCGGCCGGCGAGCTCAAACATGGACCGATCGCACTGGTGGATGAAGGCCAGCCGGTCGTCGTCATCGTGCCAACTCCACGCCGCCCCGAACTGCACGCGAAGGTCTTGGCGAACATCCAAGAAGTCCGTGCGCGCGGGGCCCGAACCATTGTCATTGCAGAGGAAGGCGACACATCGGTTGACGAGTTCGCTGAAGTTGTCTTCCGTGTGCCTCCGGTTCCGACGCTGTATGCACCGCTGCTGACAATTGTTCCGCTGCAGATTTTTGCGTGTGAGCTTGCGGCGGTGAAGGGGCTGGATGTTGATCAGCCTCGAAACCTAGCCAAGTCCGTCACCGTGGAGTAGGTCGAAGACTATCGTTCCGTCGATGCTCAGATAGATGAGACGGAGGCTGGCAGAACCCGGGGCGCTCACGATTTTGGGTGCACTCACGATTTGGCGAATGCCCCGCCTTAGGGAGCGCCCCAGCTCTTAGTCTTCACGGGATTTCGCCTGTGCTGCAGCAATTTCCGCGCGGAGCAATCGAACTTCTTGAGTCAGTTCTGCGATCTGCTGTTTCATCGCGAGTTCATTGCTCGGATATGGCTCCTCTGCGACAGCGTCTTCTTCACGTCGAATGCGTTCGAGGAACCATGAGGAAAAGAGGCCAGTAATGATTCCAATAAGTGCAATCCCGAAGACCATGTAGATTGCCGCGACCAAACGTCCCGTAACTGTCACAGGTGCAATGTCGCCATATCCTACCGTTGTTACAGTGACCAGCGACCACCACAGAGCCCGGCCAAGATCCGTGAGAGACGCACCTTCTGCGTGTCGCTCAGCTTGGAGGACCGTTAACGCCCCTACCCAGATCAGCAGTGCAGAAAAAGCCCCTGTATAGATTGAGATTCTGTTTCGTAACTGAGCATCTGCGGAGCGCTGAAAAATACGAAGAAGAGCAATCAGGCGCACCAAGCGCAAAGGGCGCAAGAAAGGCAATGCTACCGAGAAAAAGTCGATGAGATTGTCTTTAAACCATTGCCACTTGCGTGAAGCAGTACTCAGCCGTGCAAGATAGTCAATCCCGAAAATGATCCAACAAATATTGAGTACCAGTTCGTAGCGTTCATCGGCTGGCCCAGATGCATCGGTAATGATCTGAGCCGAGTAGGCAACCAGGAATATGACGGCCACAAGCATGAGCGGCCACTCCATCGCTCGCTCCCATTTTTCATGCATAAGGACGTTATACCCCACGCATGCGGCCGATCAGGCAAAGCCGCACGCCTTGTAGACATGAGTCAGCATTGCAAGGCGCTCCTCCAAGGTCGCATCCTTAGGCACGCACATCTTCGCGCCCAGATAGTTGCATCCACCTTCGATTGCAGCCTGTGCGCAGCGCTTAATTTCTGCGTCGCTCATCAGCGATGCTGGTTCATCGCTCTGGCTAGGCAGGTGCCCATCAACCCACGAATAGCCGTACTGAGTTTCCTCGGGACCTGCACCAGAGAAGACGACACCATCCAGAACCCCGCGTTTTCCGGCTGCAACGATGTGATCGTAGGCAGCATCGGCACTGCGTTCTTCTAGAACAGAGCGCCCCCAGTTAATCAAGACACCGACCTCAAATTCCGCAGCGATCTCGATTTCTTCTTCGATCGAGAGGAATCCCTTTTCTGGCTTTTGCTCGGAGATAAAGCGATCGCAATGCTCAATAACTAGCCGCGCGCCGTACCAGTCCCATTCGCGCAAAACTTCCAACGAGCGCCTGAACGCGTCCCCATCCGCGGTCCGCGTAGGTGCCGAGTGCACCTCGATGCGCGTCACGACATTGCGATCGGCATGCTCGCTCAACTTGCCCACGTCCTCACGCAGCTGGCGGATGAAAGCCAGCGCGGCCTCGCGACCGTCCCGATCTGGCGAGGCCAAGCCGAAGTTCGCGTCTTTGCCGACGTTTTGCATGGTGCCGGGGATGGCGGTGACGGCGTTGAAATCCCAGTTCGCGGCAAGCAGGCCGGCGAGAAGTTCGTTATCGGTGGCGATCTGTCCGGGATAGGGCATTTCGAGGCCGTTGATCCACGGCTGCTGCGCGAGAAGTTTGTAGTACTCCTCTTGTAGCTCGGGCGCCGGATGCGAGGCGTAGGCACCAATAATGAATGGGATTGTCATTGTGATCATCCTTCTGTGATGATGTCTCCGTCGTTGGGACACGCACTGATAAGTCTGACAGGTCGAACCCAAAAACGCAGCATATTTATCAGACAAATTTACCCTCAGAAAAGACCTACATCAAAGTCCTCATCCAGCCTCAATCCAACTCTTTCAAATATGGAAAACGATAAACTCAGCGCATGGACCGTAATGAACTGATTCAGCGCACTTTCCCCTACCTTTTGAAGCGTCTGGAAGACGCTGGCATCAACGCGACTCCCCAAGTCGACCCTCAAACAAACGGCTACATTTTGACCGTCGACACCATGCGCTTCAACGTTGAAAACCTTCTGTCGGATCTATCGCGCTGCGACCAGGCCCAGCATCAGGAGCGAATCGAACGCTGGGTTGCCTTCATGATTGAGACCCTGCGGATGCCCGAGTACTCGGTTAATGATCCCGATGAGCTTCGCAAGCGAATCCGCACACGCATCATCCGGAGCGGGCAAAGCTCAGATCTGCCCATCACCTACATTCGCCCATTCACCGCCGGATTAGCCAAAGCGCTCTATCTGGATTTCCCAAACAGCGTGTCATTGGTGACGGATCAAAGCCTTGCGCGTTACCCGCTTTCCGTCGACGAGCTCTTCTACTACGGTCAGATCAACACCGATAATGAGCCAATCGATACCAAGCAAGAGGTGGGTCCATTCACCGAGCTTCTGGGAGAATCACCATTTATTGCCGGCAAGGCAGCAAACATCAGTGCCTTGGTAAGCAATCTCCACATTAACGCTCCCCACGGATTGTTCTTTGCTATTCCGCAACGATCCGTTCTGCTCTATGCGCCTATCGATCCGGAAGACATTTCACGACAGATACTCCAGATGGCCGACTACATGCGCTTCGCGGTCATGGAAGAGTTCGGCAATAACAAGGGCTACGCGATCAGTCGCGATATCTTCTACTGCCTACCCACGGGAGAATTCGGCCCGATCACCCGGGGTGACAATCCCGAACTTCACGAGCTTTTCAGCAACCCCAAGATCGACTTCGAGACCTTTATGGGGCTTACAGAAAAGTACCTGTATCTACCCGAAAGTTTCGTCCAGCGCTTCCTTGCGAAGTAAAAGAAGAACGGAAGCTAGCCGCACGCGGATGGCGATCAACTATAGGAAGAGCATCTCCGCACTTCTCAAGGTGATGCTCGCCGCCTTTCACACTTCGGTTTGACTTCTGCGTCCTCATTCCCTAAAGTTTCCACGTACGCGCGAGTGGCGGAATAGGCAGACGCGCACGGTTCAGGTCCGTGTCCTAGTGATAGGGTGGGGGTTCAACTCCCCCCTCGCGCACGTAGTAAGGACCCAGCGAAAGCTGGGTCCTTTTGTTTTACCTGCCAAATCCTAGTCAGCTTATGCACAAAGCAGCGCATTGCGCACCTCGCTTAACTAAACTGTGAGGCCGGCTGACGCCCTCAAGCGCCAACCGGCCTCGTAAAAATCGGCAGTTCAGTCCTGCTCGACACCCGCAAGGAGCTCGCGCACCCAAGTTCGCGCGCGTCGATAGTCCTCGTCATCTTGGGGAACATCCGCGCTATTGACAGTCGAGCTGGGGTACGAACCCATGAATCGCACATCCGGAGACACTCGATACAACCCGCGCAGTGCCGCCTGAATATGTTCCTGAGCGATGTGTCCAACCATGTCAATCGAGAAGGTATAGGCACCCAAACCATCGCCACTGGGACGTGATTCGATTCGTGACAGGTCAACGTCATGCACCGAGAACTGTTCAAGCAAACGCATCAGCGATCCCGCTTGGTTGACAGGCAGCGCAACTTGAATGGTCGTCTTGTCATGTCCGGTCGGAGCTGTCAAGGCTCCTTCAATCGGCCTTCTCACGCACACAAAACGCGTGATCGCACCCGGATTATCCGCAACATCCGTGAACAGCGATTCCAAACCATAACGGTCCACCGAGGTTGCGTTACACAGAACCGCGTCGAATGCGCTTTCGCCCGAACCCAAGGTCTCGGCCGCTGCAGCAGTCGAAGTCGTGGGGACGTGAACAACTCCGGGGAAGGTTTCCTCAGCCCAGTTTCGACACTGCGCCCACGCGTGCGGGTGGGTTCCAATCTTACGAATATCCGATACCTGGGTTCCGGGTCGAACAGCCAGGTGGAAGGTAATCGGCACCAGCATTTCCGCACGGATCACCAGTTGAGGGTAGTCTGCCAGCGCATCGAGCGTTGCATTGACGCCACCTTCGATGGAGTTCTCAATGGGTACGACTGCCCAGTCTGCCCTTCCCTCGCGCACGGCCTTCATCGCCAAAGGAGGAGAAGTGAGCGGAATGAGTTCTGCTTCTTCGGGAGCAACCTGACGCAGGGCCTGCTCGGTAAAGGTTCCAAATGGGCCAAGAAATGCAATTCGCAGCTTGCTCACTCGGCGTGCTCCTGCTGCGAGAGGGCCTCGGCTTCACCGTCCTCAGCATGCTCGCCTGCACGCTTCTTTCCGACGATCTCAATGATCACGGGCAGAACCGAGACGAGGATGATCACACCCAGGATCAAGGTCAGATTGTCGTGCACGAAGGGAACATTACCCAAAAGTGAGCCAACGAGGATGAATCCCGCACCCCAGATCAAGGCACCCAGGGTGTTGAAGATCAGGAACTTGGCGTAGGGGTAGCGCGCCATTCCCGCGGCGAGTGGAATGAAGGTCCGCACGAAGGGAATGAAACGACCAATCACCAGCGAACGACCGCCGTAATCACGGAAGTAGTGCTCAGCCTTCTCCAAGTGCTCGGTCTTCAGTACTCGCGCATCCGGCTTGAAGAGCTTGCGCCCCCACTTCGCACCCAGGAAGTAACCAATTTGCGCGCCAATGAAGGCTGCAACAACAACCATGATGATCAGGGTTGGCAGGTGCAGGCCCAGTCGATCGTGCAGCAAACCTGCTGTGAAGAGCAGAGATTCTCCGGGAAGAACCGGGAAAAGGACACCCGACTCAATGAGGACGATGAGCATCGTCCCCCACAGGACCCACGGTCCCATTGCGACCAGCAGAGTTTCGGGGTCTTTAAACCAGTTAATGAAGGTGTCAAGCCCTGAGGCGTTCACCAGGATGGCGTTCAGCATGCAGAATTCCTTCAATTGGGTACAACGAATGACAAAGTGCACGGCATGTTACTTGAGTCAACCCTACCGGTCTTTGCATAACAGATAGGATGTCATCCATGGAGAATTCCGAGGAACTGGTCACGTCTGACATAACCGAGGCCCCCACATCCTCTGTGGAACCACCGGTGGATGCACCTGAATCGACTGCACCCACTTCCTTGCGCTCGCGGCTTCCCGAACCCGTTTTCTTTGCCGATCACCTGCTTTCCCGCCGTCGGCGCCGGTCTGATCTCTACGAGGCCATCATGTGCCTTGTGGGAATTGTCCTTGTGTGGGGCCTGGGATTCGTCGCATCCTCAACTACAGAAGGCGTCGCCCAAGACGTTCTACGAGTCACAGTGATCCGCGATCTCCTCCTGATGCCCCTGTCACTCTTGGAGGGCCTGACCATCTTGGTCACCCCGATCGCCGTCATTGGAATGTTGCTTTTCCGCCGACAGGTCTCCACTGCCATCGAAGCTCTCGCCACCGCCATGATCGCTGGCGTGGCCTCGTATGTAATCTTGCTGGGACTTCGCCAACTTCCTGAAACCATCACTGGCCCACTCAGGGTGACGAACGTGGAGAACGGACAGACGGCCTCGCACATCGCGATCAACCTGGTCGCAATCGCTCTCATTGCCCTCTTCACAGCTGCGGGTGAAGCCGAAGCACTTCGTTCAGTCCGCTGGTCCTACTGGGCTCTGGGCATCATCATCGTCATTTGGGTACTGCGCGGACAACTCACTCTTCCATCCGCGTTGATCTCCGTTCTTCTTGGTCGCACTTTTGGTGTCTTGTCGCGTTTCTTCTTGGGCTTCCAAGACCGCAGTGCCTCGGGCGACCAGATTGTGAAGGCACTGCTCTCGATCCGGATTATTCCCTCACGCGTCATCCGCACAGACCTTCTTCCCACCGGCGTCACGCTCGACACATGGACTGTTACGGAAACACCGCACGGCCACTTCCGTATGGAGACCGCTGAAGCTGATTCAGCGGAATACACGATTGCCCGCCGACCACCGGTCGATGGAAACCGCCACTACCAGGTCTGGGATACCTACGGCGTTCCATACGAAATCACTATTTTGGATCCGGGCCGCGGTATGGCCGGCACACTCCTGGAAGTATGGAACAACGTTCGCCTACGCGGGATTTCTCGCTGGGTTTCCCCCTCGGTGAAAGCAGCTGCAGAGCGTTCCATGCTGACCGCTATTTCAGCTAAACGTTCCGGTGTTCACTTGCCTGAGCCCATGGGTATTGCTCAAGCTGGGGACTCGATCATGACGGCGATGCGAGCCCTTCCCCCGACAGCTTCCCTCAAGGATCTGGCCGACACCGATGCACTGAGCGATGACATTCTTGATCAGGCGTGGAAGCAGCTCCTCTTGGCACACTCTCACGCGATCAGCCACCGCCACATCGCCCCTTCATCCCTCGTACTCGACCAGTCCTCAGAGGTTTGGCTCATCCACTGGGATGAAGGCGAGGTGGCAACTACTGAGCTCAACCAACGCATTGATATCGCTCAGCTCCTCACCCTACTTGCTATCTATGCTGGGCCTGAGCGAGCTCTGGCCTCGGCACGACGAAACCTCAGCGAAGCGGAATTGGTCGCCTGCGCGCCGGTTCTTCAAAAGCCGGTTCTTCCTTCCGAGGTTTCCTCCGCCCTTCGACGCAGCGACCTTCTGGATCGCCTGCGCGAGGCGATCGTCGCCGACACCCCGCAAGAATCCGTTCAGCCCGCAAACCTTCAGCGCTTCGCACCCAGGACAATGATTACCTTCGGTGTTCTGGCAGTTGCGGTTGTCGTGTTGATGGGTTCGCTCAACTTCTCCGATATCGTCGCTGCGGTGAAGCAGGCAAGCCCTATTTGGATCGCTGTCGCTTTCGCTTTCGCAGCGACAACCTGGGTTGGAGGAGCTGTTCCCCTGGTTGCCTTCAGCCAAGAGAAGGTCAAATTTGGCGATGCCATCTTGGCTCAGATCGCAGCCTCGATCATCACTCTTGTTGCTCCCGCTGGAATTGGCCCGGCGGCGCTCAACCTGCGTTTCCTGACAAAGCAGAAGATGTCGACAGCCGCTGCCGTCACCACCGTCACTTTGCAGCAGATTTCCCAGTTCCTGGTGACCGTTTCATTGTTGGTCATCGTCCTGTTCTTCTCGGGTTCGTCGCTGTCGGTTTCACTCCCCTACGGCGCGATTATTGCCGGAACCGCTGTCGTAGCTGTGATTGTCATCGTGTGCATTTCGATTCCGAAGATCCGAAAGTTCATTTGGTCGAAGATCGAGCCAACATGGAAGCAGGTGTATCCGCGTCTTCTGTGGGTTGCCGGTCAGCCTCAGCGTCTCCTCGCGGTGCTCGGTGGAAACCTGCTCATGAATATCGGTTTCGTTGGAGCCTTCTGGGCGTCCTTGACCGCAATGGGCGGGTCATTGAACTTGGTGACGCTCTCCATCACCTACTTGGCCTCGAACTCACTGGGTTCTGTCGTCCCCTCCCCCGGTGGTATCGGTCCGGTCGAGGCCGCACTCACCGGTGGCCTTCAAGTTGCCGGAATCGCCGTGTCCCTGGCTCTTCCGACCGCGATCATCTACCGTCTGGTGACCTTCTACGGCCGCGCTCCCTTCGGTTGGGTGGCCCTGAAGATCATGCAGAAGCGAAACCTGATCTGATCCTCTGCTGACTTTGCCGCATATTGACAGACCGACATGGGGCTGCCTATAAAAAATTTTCAGCCCTTCACGGCCCCCGACACCATACCAGTTGACATCCGGTTCTGAACGAAAATGAACAGGATCAGCACGGGGATTGTGATGAGTGTCGAGCCTGCCATCACACCGCCCCAGTCCGAACCTTGCAGGCCTTGCTGGAAAGATTGCAGCCATAGCGGCAAAGTCACTGCCGAATCGCGAGAGAGCACAATCAGGGCCAGCGTGTATTCATTCCAGGAGTGAAGGAAGGCAAATACCGAGGTCGATACCAATCCCGGTGCGAGAAGCGGCAAGGTCACACGCATGAATGCTTGGATTCGGGTGCATCCATCGATCATTGCGGCCTGCTCGAGCTCCTCGGGAACGGCCTCGACATAACCGCGCATCATCCATGTGACGAAGGGGAGCACGCCACCCACGTACAGCAATGACAGGCCAGCAACCGAGTTCAACAGCGCCCATGAGTCCAACATCCTGTACTGGGAAATAAAGAGCGCTTCGGCGGGGATCATCTGAATCACAAGAATTGCAACAATCAGAGTCCGACGGCCGCGGAAATTAAAACGTGCCAAGGCCAAAGCTGCAAGAAGTGAGCACAGGGTTGTTGCCACAACGGTGATGACTGCCGCGCCCAAGGACATGAGCAACGCGGAGTGAAATGCGGGAGATGAGAGCACCTTGGTGAAGTGTTCGGTGGTCAGCGGCGCGGGTATCAGCTTTGGTGGGCTCGACAGAAGGTTTCTCTCGGTTTGGAATGCTGAGTTCACCATCCAATACACGGGAAGGAGCCAGACGAGCGAAGTGACGACCAAAATCGCATTGACTGCAATCTTGCCGGGATGGATTTTCTTGTGATTGAGGGGACGAGGCTCAGCCTGGTGTGCGCGTTCCCGAACCTGTGCAGCGCTCATCGTGCGTCCCCCTTCGTGAAGAGCATGTGAATGTATTTCGCTGTAATCACCACGGTGATCAGCAAGATAACCGTTGCAAGGGCCGAGGCCATCCCGTAGTTACCCTGAGAGATACCGAGGCGGTACACGTAGGTACCCAGAAGGTTTGTTTCAGTCGAAATCGAACCCGACTGCTGAAGAACGTAGATGTGGGTGAAGACGCGCAGGTCCCAAATCACCTGAAGGACACCAATGAGTGCGATCACCGGAGAAATCGACGGGAAGATCACGTAACGAAGGCGCGAGATGTAGCCGGCGCCATCAATCTGCGCGGCTTCAAGCAAAGAGTCATCGATCTGCGTGACAGCCGCGTAAATGGAGATTGTCGCCAGGGGCATGGATGCCCAGATGATGATTGCCGAGGCCACTAAGAAGAAGGTCCAATACGAAGCCGAGAGCCACGCGAACCCCTTGAAGGGCAGGCCAATCGACGCCAAAAGGAAGTTGATCAAACCAAAGTTCGGGTCGACCAACCATTGCCACACAGTCAAAGAGGCAAGTAGCGGCATTGCCCAGACAACAATCAAAGTGGAGTTCATGAAGGTTCTGGCAGCGGGAGAGGCCGCGCGCATCATGAGTGCCAGGGAGATTGCACCGACCATGGTTAGTCCCGCAGTCCACGCGCAGAAGGCAAGAGACTTTGCCAGGACGGACCAGAAATAGGAGTCGGAAAGAATCGCAATGTAGTTATCCAGCCCCACCCATGTCGGTGGCTTCCCAAATTGCTGTTCCAATCCGAATTTTTGGAACGACATAAGGAACTGGCGAACCATGGGGTATCCCAGAACAACCAGGACCAAAACAACGGCTGGGCTGAGAAGGAGGAAGGGTGCCAGTGTGCGCGTGAGTTTCTTACGTGGGCTGCCCGCACGCACTGGGCTTTGCGAGGAGGTCATCGTTGCTCTCTCCGAGTATTGGGAAGGTTCGGGGGAGTCACCCGTGAAAGGCCGGGCGACTCCCCGATTCGGATGCGCCTTTCTGTCTATCCTTCAGATTGGCGCGAGATTTGAAGGAATATCACTCCTACTGCTTGTTCAGCGTGGTATCGAGCTTCGCGCCTGCATCCTTCGCAACTGTCTTCACGTCCTTGCCCTGGGCAATTTCAGTGAAGAAGTCACGGATGACGTTATCGCCTGCAACGACGCCCCACTGAGGTGTGTTCGGCGTGAGCTTGGAGTTCTCGATAACGGTGGTGGAGATGTCGGCAAATGCGCCTTCCGAGGCCGAACCGTACTGGGTATTGCCGGGAGTCCATCCGGCCTTGGCGACCATGGTCTGGAACTTCTCAGAGAAGATCAGTTCGAGGGCCTTCTTGGCCAGCTCGGGGTTCTGCGCGTTTGATGCCAGCGAAATGGAGGAGCCACCTGCGAAGGTCTGTCCGACGCTTCCTTCCTTAACTCCGGGGATCGGCATGACGCCAACCTTTCCGGCGTCCCACAGTTCCTTATCGATCTTCTTGGCAACCGAGCCGGTGCCGACCAGAATACCGACCTTGTTCTCATTGAAGTACTTCTGGAAGCTCTTCTGCGAAGCGGAGGAGTCCATCGCGTATGCGGTGCCGTCCTTGAAGATCTTCTGAACACGCTCGAGCGAGGCGATGGTGGCCGGATCGGTGAGCTTTTCTTGCCACTTCCCATTGCTCAAGGTTGCGTAGTCGCCGCCGCCGGCGAACATCAGGGATTCGACACCGTGGATATCCACTGCCGACAGGTACATGCCGGAGAATCCTTCGACGTTATCGGGGTTGGCCTTACCCAGCTTGATTGCTGCGTCTGCCAGCTCATCGATGGTCTTCGGAACAGCGATGTTGGCCTTTTCGAAAAGATCCTTACGGTAGATAATTCCGCGAGCGCCCGCATACAGCGGAAGTGCGTAAAGCTTGTTATCCCAGCGTCCTGCATCGATGAAGGACTGAATAAGCTTGTCGCCACCGACCTTGTTGTAGAGGTCATCAACGGGTGCGAATGCGCCGACCGATGCGAAGACCGCGGTCTGGGTGTTACCGGTTTCGACCAGATCGGGGCTTTCGGACTTGGAGGCCAGCGAGGTTTGCAGCTTGGAGACGATTCCATCCCAAGGCTGGATTTCAACCTTGAGGGTGTTTCCGGGGTTCTGTTCGGCGAAGGTCTTTTCCAGGTATGCGATGGCGTCGTCCGAAATCGAGCCTTCCATGAACCACACGCGCACGGTCTTTCCGGTCACCGCGGAGGTGTCAGAAGATGCGCTTGCATCGGGGGTCGAAGACTTTCCGCATGCGGCGAGGCCGAGGCTAAGGACACATGCTGTGGCCAGAGCGATCACACGCCTTCTGGTTGTGTGCTGAGACATCTTTATTTCCTCTCAAACGCTACGCGCCTATGCGTAGATGAGTTTTAGTATCACTGTCGACAAAAAGTTTGTCAAGGAGCGTAACACTTTCGTTATGCGACAGAGCGGACAATCGATTCGACGATTTCCTCATCGTGAACGATCACCCGGAAGGCTGCAGCAGCCATTTCCTGTGCCGAGGCCGGCTCCCCCGCGCAGGAAAAACGGACGTTGTGCGCAGACAGAGGAAGGCCTCGGCGACGGACAACGCGACGAAGCGGCTCGAGAAGGTGAGCACCCACCTTTGCGAGCTCTCCTCCAAGGACAATTTCCTCGGGATCAAGAAGATTCGTCACGGTAACCATCGCAACGCCCAGCTGTTCACCAATTTCTTCAACCAGGCTCACGCAGGCGTGATCGCCATTATTCACAGCATCGACAAAATCGGATACCCCCGCTTTTTCGCCCAGAATTGGCCGAAGACGAGCGAGGATTGCAGGGGTGGACACATACTGCTGCAAGCAGCCCCTATTCGAGCATTCGCAAGGGATTCCCATGGGATCAATACTGATATGCCCCAGTTCGCCCGCTCCCCCATGACCGCCGCGAATCAGCGCCCCGTCCAGCACATATCCCATGGTGATGCCATGAGAAAGATGAACGTATGCCATGGAAGATGCTGGCTCACCCATTCGCTCATACTCAACAAAAGCGGCCAGTCGCGCCGTGTTCTCGACACAAATTGGAGCGTCCAGCAGCGCACCCATCGCCTTCAGTGGATTGGTACCCTTCCACATTGACGAGGCCGCGCTCCCGACCACTTCACCCGTGCGAACGTTGATCTGAGTATTGACCGCAACATGACCCGCACGCACCGTAGGATCACCAAGTTGGGCACGCATGACAGACAGTGGCGCTGCGACGTGCGAGAGGCGAACTTTTCCGCTTTCGTGAGGGTTTTCTGCGATTTCGCGAGAATTGAGAAGGCGGCCATCAACACTGCCGATCGAAATTAACGTCCGATCAATCCAGAAGACAACCGACACCAGAACACCCACTTTTTCCGTGAGTTTGACGGTGGATTTCAATGGAGATTCACCGTCATCGGCCATGTATCCCTCGGCAATGAGGTCTTGGACCAGATTCGTGACGGTTGTGCGAGAAACCGAAAGACTGCGAGCCAATGCAGCGCGATGCTGCGGCCCCTGCATCACCAGAGCGGCTATTGCACGCTCTTTATTTGTACTCAGCACTTTTTCTCCATTCAGACCTTGGCACGCACCGAATCTGGTGTTACGATTCGTAACACTAAAGTCGGTTGACCTAATTAAAGAGGATTAACGTGTCACCCTCAATGATCCCACATGATCGCGAATGCACACCAGCCTTCGCATGGCGTGGATTTATGCTCGATTGCGCGCGGACATTCTGGCCGGCCGAGCTTATCCACGAGATCATCACTCTGCTGGGACGCTATGGCTTCAACCGCCTTCACCTTCATCTCACCGATGATGCGGGCTGGCGTATCCAGATCCCCGAATTTCCTGAGCTCACCCAAACGGGTGCACATCTACCGCGCGAAGCCTTCGACTGGTACGACAATGTCGACGCGGATAAACGCGCCCTCATGATCGCAAGCGCTCCCCAAGACTCCACGTGGGGCTATTACACGGATGATGAGATCCGGGAGATCATTACCCACGCTTCCTCAGAAGGAATTGAGGTCATTCCGGAAATTGACCTTCCCGGTCACATGCA
>CALIZH010000173.1 GCA_938028585.1 uncultured Actinomyces sp.
CAACGCCGCTCACGATATCCGCGGAATGGATCCAGCGGTAGGACTCACGATTGTCTCTTGGTTGGGTCGCCTGGCTTTTCTTGTCGCGCCGCCTCTTGTAGGGGTTCTGGTTCAGCACACCTCGCTTCTTTCAGCAATGCTTGTCATTCCCGCTGCAGGTATTGCATTGATGGCAAGCTCCCTTGTGCTTGCTCCCAGGCGCCTACGCGTGCAAAAGTGAAGACATGGACTTTCTTGGAATCAGCGGACCCGAGGCGATCATCATCGCTGTGGTGGTCCTCGCGGTTCTAGGCCCCAAAGGAATGAGTGAAGCGGCGCGGCGCATCATCGATGTGCGCAGGCGCTACCAAGCGCTCACGGCCTCGTTCAGGCAGCAGTCGGATCAAGCGATGGCGCAGCTTCGCGCTTACGCTGACGGCGCCGCGCAAGAAGATCGCGCAGCCAACACACCCCAATCGCCCCAAAATACAGAGCCAGAAGCGCGCACATCTGAAGAATCATCGACCACAAGTCGGGAAGCGGATTTGTAATCGCGGCGAATACGGTTGCTCCCACAACAGCCCAGCGCCAATGCCGAAGGATCTGCCCAGTTGAGGCAAGTCCCAAGGCGTGAATCCCAATAATGATCATGGGGAAAAGGAAAGACGCGCCGATCACCAAGGTCAGGATCACGACGAAGCTGATATAGGAATCAAAATCCAGCAGCGCAGAAGTGCCTTGGGGAAGCTCAGAGAGTAAAAGGCTGACCGCATGGGGGAGGAACCACAGCGCCGAGGCCACTCCCGCAAGGAAAAGAATCGCGCTGGGAATGGCGATCAGTGCGGTGCGTCGTTTTTCCGTGCGTGTGAGAGCCGGGGCGATGAAGAGCCAAAGTTGGGTCAGCCACCACGGAGTCGTCAGGATGAAGCCCGCCCAGAGCGCGAAAGTGATGTGGGTCGAAAAGGGGCCGATGATCGTGCGGAAGTTGATTCCCGAGGCCCCGGCTGAGGCGAGTGGACGCGTGAGCCACGTGGTTGCCGGAGTGTAGAGGAACCACGCGCCGATTGCTCCAACGAGGATGCCTGCAAGACTGAGCAGAAGCCGCGCGCGCAGCTCGAGGAGGTGGCGCGTCAATGACATATATGCGTCAGAATCAGCCCGGGTCATTGGTTCGCAGCGAAATGATGGCGCGTTGAGAAGGTAACTACTTCGACGAATCCGTGTTTTCAGGCTGAGAGGTAGAGGCCTGGTCGTTGGCGGATGAGGAGTCTTGAGACAGGTCGTTCATTTCCTCTTTGAGGATTTTTGCGCTCTTGCCAATGGATCGCGCCAAGTCGGGGAGCTTTTGAGCGCCAAAAAGAACAAGGACAACGATCAAGACGATGATCCAGTGGATGGGACGCATGGGTTCTCCTTCTGATGCGGCTTCTGGGTTGAGCCTACACCGCCTTCCGTCTGATTAGCGTGAGAAAGACAACGAAAGGGGGTGTACTTAGGTAACACAGGTTATCCTAAGTACAGTTAATTAGGTTATGAATGGTTGTCGTAAATCATTCGGTTGGGAGATGAATGTTCCTCGCGAACTTTCTGATTGCCCTCAGAGAGGGTGTCGAAGCCGCACTGATCGTCGGTGTCGTAGCGGCCTATCTGGTGAAAGTTGGACGCAGGAACCTGCTCCCCAAAGTTTGGTTTGGCGTCATCATTGCCGCGGCCCTGCCCTTGAGCCTGGGCGCGATCATGACCTGGGGGCCCTATACGCTGTCATTCCAGGCGCAGGAAATTCTTGGTGGGACGCTCTCATTGGTCGCGGTCGCCATGGTGACCTGGATGATCCTGTGGATGAGTTCAAATTCGCGTCAATTTGCACGCAAGCTTCGCGAGGATACAGCGGCACAACTTGCATCTGGCTCAGAGTGGGGAGTTGTATGGATTGCCTTCATTGCCGTGGCGCGAGAAGGAATCGAAACCGCACTCTTCGTGTGGGCGACAATCAAATCTTCTGCTGAAAATGCACTTGCAGCGCCTGCTCTTGGCGTTGTGAGCGGACTTGTGGTCGCCGTTATTATCGGCTGGCTCATCTACACCGGCGCAGCTCGAATTAACCTTTCAATCTTCTTCAATATCACCGGTCTTCTTCTGATTTTCGTCGCAGCAGGAATCGTTTCCTACGGTATCGGCGACCTTCAGGAAGCCTCGGTAATTCCGGGATGGGGAACCCCCATCTATGACATCAGCGCATACCTTGATGGCTCGGTCTACTCGTGGCTGACCACCTCCTCGTGGTGGTGGACACTTCTGGAAGCAATGTTCAACGTCAATGCCGCACCCACCCACCTGCAGCTGATCGGCTGGGTGCTCTACATCGTCATTATTCTGCCGCTTTTCCTGGTGCGTTCCGGGATGATCGGCTCACAACACCACACCCCACAAGGAGAAAAATGAACGCCTCCCGCACGCGCCTCGTCATTGGAGTTGCGGCTGTTTCAGCACTGGGTTTGAGCGCATGTGTCGCCAACAACCCCTCAAGCACCTCGGCCTCGGGAAGTGCGGGCGCAAGCGACGCACCCCTGACCGTGACCATCACCGATGACACCTGCAAGGTCTCTGCCGCAAGCGTGCCTTCCGGTGTCGTGAACTTCAAGCTGACGAACAACGGAACCGTTCGCAATGAGTTCGAAATTCTTGCCGAAGACAAGCTCCGCATTGTCGGTGAACGCGAAAACTTGGGCCCCGGAACCTCGGTCGACTACACCGTGACCCTGCAGCCCGGAAAGTACTTCACCGCCTGCAAGAAGAACATGGTTGGCGCACTTGTCGGCGCTGCTGAGTTCACCGTGACCGACTCTGGAAAGCCCGTCGAGGTTAGCTCGGACGAGCAGGCACAGATCGATGCCGCCGTCACCAACTACACCGCATACGTCCGCGATCAGTCCGGTCAGCTCCTGGAGCAAACCAAGTCCTTCGCTGAGCTGTACAAGAAGGGCGATTTCGATTCGGCCCGCAAGGCATACGCTCCTGCGCGTATGTACTACGAGCGCATCGAGCCCACTGCCGAGGCCTTTGGCGACATCGATCCTGCTCTTGACCAGCGCGAAGCTGACTGGCAGGAAGAAGGTGCTGACGGTGAATGGACCGGTTGGCACGCGATCGAAAAGGACCTGTGGCGCCCGAATGGCTACCAGGGTCTGAGCGAGGACAAGCGTTCAAAGATGGCCGATAAGCTGGTTGAGGACACTCAAAAGCTCTACGATCTGGTCTACTCGGATAACTTCAAGATCTCCCTGTCCGACATCTCCAACGGCGCGATTTCGCTGCTTGAAGAGGTTGCCACCACGAAGATCACCGGTGAAGAAGAAGCCTTCTCTCACACGGATCTCTACGACTTCGTTGCCAATGTTGAGGGCGCCAAGGTTGCATACGGTGATGTTGAAGATATCGCAAAGGCCAAGGATGTCAAGCTGGCTGGAAAGATCTCCGATGCCTTCACTGAGCTTCAGCACGAGCTGGATAAGTACAAGGACGGCGACGGGTACGTTTCTTACGACACCATTGATGAGGCGGGCCGTAAGGCTCTTTCCGACAAGGTCAACGCGCTGCGCCTTCCCTTGGCTCAGCTGACCGCAGCAATCGTTCAGTAATTACTGAACACAGCGAGTTGGGCGTGGTGCACTTCGGAGGGGCGCCACGCCCAACCGCATCATTAAAATCCATCTGTCATTTAAGGACCCAGTCATGACTCAGCATCATGAAACAGCTGAAAACAATGGGAATACCGACCACGAGGGGACCAAAGAAGGACTCTCGCGTCGCCAATTTTTAGGATTAGCCGGCCTCGGCGCACTTACCCTTGGGCTGGGCGGTGGCGGCGGATTTGCCCTCGGTCGCCACGCGGGTGATGGCATCGATTCCGATGTCATGAAGAAGACCTACGAGTTCCGTGGTGAACATCAGCAGGGAATCATTACCCCAGCTCAGCAGCAGATGCACACTGCCGCATTCGACTTAACGACTACGAACCGTGATACGCTCATTGAGCTTCTCCAAGACTGGACCTTGGCCGCTGAACGCCTGACTCATGGCGAACTCGTCAAGGACTACACAACTTCCCTGACGAAGGCGCCGGCCGATACCGGTGAATCGATGGGGCTTGGTCCTGCAGGCCTCACCATCACCTTCGGGGTTGGCAAAACCTTGTTCATCGATGACGAGGGCCGAGATCGCTTTGGTCTTGGCGATAAACTTCCCGTTGCCCTGCGTGATGGAATTCCTCCCATGGCAGCAGAAAAGCTCGACCCCAAGCGCGGCGGTGGAGACCTCATCATCCAGGCCTGTTCCGAAGACCCCATGGTGAATCTCCACGCCCTCCACAACCTCACGCGTATCGCTTTTGGTCGCGCGACCATGCGCTGGACGCAACTGGGATACGGGAGAACTTCATCGACCTCGAAGTCTCAGGAAACGCCTCGTAATCTATTTGGCTTCAAGGATGGAACATCCAACATCAAGGCCGAAGACTCTCAAGCTGAATTGGATAAGCACCTGTGGATCCAAGCCGGTGACGATCAGGGCTCATGGGCTGCCGGCGGATCCTACATGTGCGTGCGCAAGATCAAGATGATGATGGAGGTCTGGGACGAACTGGTCCTGGCCGAACAAGAACAGATCATCGGGCGCGACAAGATCCACGGGGCACCTCTGTCGGGCGGTGAAGAATTCACCAACCCTGATTTTGCGAAGGAAGGACAAGAGGGTAACCCCACTGTTGGTTCCTCCGGCTTGGCTATTGCCCCGGACTCTCACGTCGCCATGATGAACCCAAATAACAACTCGGGGCGGCGCATGCTGCGACGCGGATACAACTACCTCGAGGGCGTGGACTACTTGGGGCGCTTGGATGCGGGTCTGTTCTTCGTCGCCTACGTGCGCAACCCTGCAGAGGGTTTTATCCCCGTTTTGGCGAAGATGAAGAGCGATCAACTGACCGAGTACCTCCAGCACTTGGCCTCAGGCGTGTACCTCATGTTCCCGGGCGTCAAAGAAACTGACACCTACGTGGGCCAGAAGCTCTTCGAGTGAGAGGAAAAGCCATGACTGACGATGCTCTTCCCATTTCACAACGCCCGGCCTCGAACGCTCCCGGACACTGGGTACTCGCTCGCGTCGGCAAACGCGTTCTGCGTCCCGGAGGGCTGGAACTGACCCTCCAGATGCTTTCCAATGCGCGCCTGACCGGCGCACGCGTTGTTGAGTTCGCTCCTGGGCTTGGACGTACCGCAACGGAGATTCTCGCTGCGCGCCCGGCCTCGTACACCGGGGTCGACAAGGATCCGGTTGCTGCAAAACACGTGAGCGAGTTGGTCGGCACACGGGGGACGGTGATTAACGCTGATGCCTCCGACACCGGACTGGAGTCGGGGTCTGCCGATGTTGTCGTTGGTGAAGCCATGCTGACCATGCAGGGAGAGAAGTCCAAGAAAGCAATCATTTCCGAGGCCGTGCGGCTGCTGGCACCGGGAGGACGCTACGCGATCCACGAGCTTGCTGTCCAACCTGACAACATCGACGAAGAATTGCACACGCGGATTCGTCAAGATCTTGCGCGAGCTATTCACGTGAACGCGCGCCCGCTGACCTGCGAGCAGTGGGCGGAACTACTGGAGGAGTGCGGCCTCGTGGTTGAAACGATCCAAACCGCGCCGATGGCTCTGCTTGATTTCTCGCGCAATGTCCGCGATGAAGGTTTTGTGCAGACATTGCGAATTATCCGCAATGTCCTTTCAGATCGAGAGCTACGTGAGCGTGTGCTAGGAATGAGGAAGACTTTCCGCACATATCAACAGTGGATGTGCGGAGTGGCAATTGTGGCTCATAAGCCACTGAAAGGAGAACGCCATGACGCTCAGTGACGACACAAATCTTGAGGTCCCCGTGCCGATCATGACTGATGTTCAAGACATCGCCTCGATGATCCAGATCAACGAACAGGCCACGGTTTCTCGCACCGTCATGCACTGCGAAGGAATGCGACTGGTCCTCTTCTCCTTTGACAAGGATGAGATTCTCAGCGAACACACTGCGGCAATGCCCGTGATCCTCCAGACCCTTGAGGGGGCCCTGGAAATCACCGCTGACGGTCGTACAGTGATTCTGCGCCCCGGTGATGTCATCCACTTCGGAACGCGACTGCCTCACGCCGTGCGCGCGCTTGAGCCTTCCAAGATGGCGCTGTTCATGCTTGACTCGCGCGAGCGTGCGCCTAAGAAGTAAAGCGAGAAAATGTTGATCGGGGCTGGGTTTGTGAGTAACCCAGCCCCTTTCGTATGAGAGATTCAGTCGACGAGGCCGCTGACGGCGCCGTCCAACTCGCGCAGCCAGGCCTCGGCAGATACATCCGAAGGCATACGCCAGTCTCCGCGCGGGGAAAGCGACCCGCCAGCCATGACCTTGGGGCCATTGGGAAGCGCGCTGCGCTTGAACTGCTGAGTGAAATAACGACGGATAAACAGACGCTCCCACTTCACGATCTCGTCCAAGGAATACGAAACCTTGTCCTCTTCGGGGTAGCCAGCTGGCCAGTCCCCTCGAGATGCATCCGACCACGCGTGCTCTGCCAAGAATGCAATCTTCGACGGGCGAGCCCCGCGTCGAAGCACGTAGAACAGGTTGAAGTCTTGCAGGTTGTAGGGGCCGATCTTGTCCTGCGTGGACTGCATCTTCTGTCCCGGCTTCGCGGGAACAAGCTCCGGAGAAATTTCGGTTCCCAGAATCGACAGCAAAATCTCGCCAACTTCGGGGGAGAACTGGCCAGAAGACACCACCCAACGAATCAGGTGCTGGATCATCGTCTTGGGGACGCCGGTATTGACGGCGTAGTGACTCATCTGGTCGCCCACACCGTAAGTGCACCAACCCAGCGCAAGCTCTGACAGGTCGCCCGTACCCAAGACGATACCGCCCAGGTGATTTGCGAGGCGGAAAAGATAGTCCGTGCGCAGTCCTGCCTGAACGTTCTCAAAAGTGACGTCGTAGTCGTCATGGCCATCGGCGTAGGGGTGATCGATATCGGCCAGCATCTGCCGGGCAGCGGGGGTGATATCGATTTCCTTGAAGGACACTCCCAAGCTTTCGCACAGCGCAATCGCATTGGTCTTCGTGCGCGCGGAAGTCGCAAAGCCGGGCAGCGTGTAGCCCAGAATATCTGTACGCGGGCGCCCCAAGAGGTCCATCGCACGAGCCGCAACGATCAGTGCGTGCGTTGAATCCAAACCACCAGAAACCCCAATGACAACCTTGGGCTGTCCAATTGCACTCAGGCGCTTCGCAAGTCCCGCAACCTGGATGTTGTAGGCCTCGTAGCAGTCCTGTTCCAGCTGGTTCGGGTCGTCGGGGACGAAGGGGAAGCGATCGACCTCGCGTTCCAAACCCAGATCCGTTCGCGGTGGGTTCAGCTCAATGGCAATGCTGTAGGGGCGCGGAATTGAGAGGCCGTCGAGCATCTTTTGGGCGTTGTCGGTGAAAGAATTCTGACGCGTGCGCTCGGTGCGCAGATGCTCAACATCAACGTCAGCAATGGTGATCTGGGTTCCCGAGGCGAAACGCTGCCCTGCGGCAAGAAGCTGGCCGGCCTCGTAGATCAGGGTCTGCCCATCCCACGCAAGGTCGGTCGTTGACTCACCCGGGCCGGCGGCAGTGTAGACGTAGGCGCAAGCACAGCGTGCGGAGGTCGACTGCGCCAAGAGCTTGCGTTCATCGCCTCGTCCGACGGTGATGGGGGAGGCGCTCAGGTTGAGCAGCACGGTCGCGCCTGCGAGGGCAAGGAGTGAAGCGGGGGTGACGGGAACCCACATGTCTTCGCAGACCTCAATTCCCACGCACAGCCCGGGGATGTCAGTGACATCGATTGTCACGGAGCCAAAAGGCAATAGGGGAGCGTCCCCCGTGTAGGGCTCTGTTGGGGCCCACGGAGCCTGAAGAAGATCGTTATCAAAGCTCGGAGGAGTCACGAAATGACGCTTTTCGTAGAACTCGCGGTAGTTCGGAAGATAGGACTTCGGGATGACTGCAAGTGCGCGTCCTCGGTGAATAGCAACCGCGCAATTGTAGAGGGCTGCTCCCTTGCGCAGCGGTGCGCCCACAACGATCAGGGGAAGAAGATCCGCACTGGCAGCAATGATGGCGGTGAGTGCGTGTTCGACCTCATCAAGAAGAACATCTTGAAGGAGAAGATCATCGATCGCATACCCCGAAACGCACAACTCAGGGAAGAGCGCGATCGAGACGCCGCGTTCATCGCAGCTTCGTGCGGCTGCAATGATTTCTTCGGCATTGGCCAGTGGCTGTGCGGGATGAACGGGAAGCGTCACTGCCGCCACGCGCGTAAAGCCCTGGTCGTAAAGGGAATGGAAGTTCATGGCTTTCCTCCTGAGTCGCTAGGGCTATTGTCGCCTACTTGAGCGCCTTGTGCCTTCCCGAGGCCGTAGCCGGGTAGGTGTGTCTAGCTCAGTTCCTTCATGACAGCTTCAAAAGACTGAGCAACGGGATCACGGATGATTAAATCTGCGTCAGCGTCCGCGTTCGTTGGCGTCGCGTTCATCAAGACCAGGTGCGAACCCGAGAAATAGTGAGGTTGCGCCTTGAAAGCAAATCAGTAAAATAGAGATTGGTAACGGGGCTGTTAGCTCAGAGTGCCACATCGAGAACCCACGCTATGCGTGGGTTTCCGTCTTTTTGTCCAATGGAGGGCAGAGATGTTTTTGGCCTATATAGATGAAGTCGCTGAGCCCGGTGCCTTTGTTAGTAAACAGGATCGACGATATAACGGTTCACCAGCTTTTGGGTATGCAGGATTCGTTATTCGTGACGACCGAGTTCGCGATTTCTCGCGCATTTTCTCAATGTATTCTTCCGACATGACCTGACCGTTCAGGTAAAGGAGGTCATCCATATAGGTTACCTGATCTTTCTCAACAAGCAAGCGAAAACTGTTCTGGCATGAAATAAGTAAAGACGAAGCTGACCCAGGAAGATGGCAACGCAAAGGATCGGACATCTTCACGGTAAGGGGATGGGAAGAAGGACGCAGGCAAATTGAGGGGTATAAGAAGCTTGTGCGGGAGTTGGTTGCTCTTGATGGCAGGCTCTTTTTCTATGGGGAAGAAAAACAACTAGGAACTGCAACTGAGCGGTGGGGGAAAGACTCGCGCGACCAAAAGAAGGGACGACTCGAATTTGAACGACGATGTTTGAGGGAAACTCTTAACCGACTGTGTACATTCGCGGAGGCAGCGGGACAAAATCTCATCGTCATCATGGATTCAGTCAATGAAAAAGAGAGAAAACTCCAAGTTCAGGATGCGTATTCCCACATTTTTTCAAGGAGCACAGACCCTGAGCATGCTGAGATGACGCGTTTAGTGGAAGCAACAATGCACGTGGACTCGCAAGTATCGGCAAATATTCAGTTTGCAGATTGGATCGCAGCCTCTGTACGACGTGCATTCGAGTACCAGCTTCTCCCAGGCGAACAGTTTGATTGGGTTCCACGAACATTAGGCGAGCTAATGCAGTCGTGTATTACCCGCGAGTCGAAGTTATATTTGGATCGGCCGCGTGCAGGGAGGCGTGAGCTGTACCATTCCCAGGTATTCTCCCTCGAGCGGATTCTCCTCAGTAACTCCGTCGCGCATCGGCTTCCGGAGATAGCTCGTCAACAAATGGCAGCGATGTACGAATCCTCTCAGAAGAAGGACTGATCAGCCGAAGTAAGCAGGTAGCGTGTCTAGTTCAGTTCCTTCATCACAGCTTCAAAAGAGTGAGCAACGGGGTCGCGGATGATGAGGTCTGCGTCAGCATCGGCGTTCGTTGGCGTCGCGTTCATCAAGACCAGGTGTGAACCCGAGAAATAGTTGAGCAGTCCCGCAGCGGGATAGACGACCAGAGATGTTCCAGCAACGATCAATAGATCGGCGTGCGCAATTGCCTGCACGGCGCTACTGATGACGTCCTCGTTCAGTGCTTCGCCGTACATGACGATATCGGGACGGAGCTGTCCGTGGCAGCGCCGGCAGGTCGGGACTAACTCCTCAAAGGCCTCGGGAATAGAGGAAAGGGGATAACCGGCCCCACAAGCGGTGCACAGAAGGTGCTCCCAATTTCCGTGGAGTTCCCACACCTGTTTGGAACCGGCACGCTGGTGAAGACCATCGATATTTTGGGTAATGACGCATTCGAGAAGCCCATCTGCCTCGAGTGTGGCAAGTGCTCGGTGGGCAGCGTTGGCTTCGACCGGCTTGTGCACCTCGCGAAACCACTCCCAATAGGCCTCGGGATGAACCGAAAAGAAATCGATACTGAGGACCTGTTCTAGGGGGATTGTGCGCTTGTGGAAGTAGAAGCCGTTCGCACCCCGGAAATCTGGAATTCCTGACTCCGTGGAGACTCCCGCGCCGCCGAAAAATACCGTCGAATCAGAGGTGCGAATCCAATTCGCAAGGGTTGAGATATCACTGGTCATTGTGGCTCCTTAGACGATGGAACCGTTTAAGAATACGCCGAGGCCGGGGTGCACATGGCAGCCCCGGCCTCGAATTGCGATGAAAAGTCGCGTCTAGACTCAGATCAGCGTGAGAGCCTGACGTGCGATTGCCAGCTCCTCGTTGGTGGGAACAACCATGACGGTGATCGAGGAATCATCGGTCGAAATGGTTGTGGGAGCAGAGAAACGCTGGTTGTTGATCTCGTTGTCAATACGCACACCAAAGGGGAGCAGACGCTCGCAAACCTCGCGGCGCAGATCAGCATCGTTTTCGCCAATGCCAGCGGTGAAGGTAATGACATCCAGACCACCGAGCTCAGCGGTGTAGGAGCCGATGTACTTGATGATGCGGGTGACGTAGATGTCCAGGGCCAGGCGTGCACGGCGGGCAACCTCGGGGTCCTCAGAATCAACCATGTCACGGACTGCGCGCATGTCATTCTCACCGGTCAAGCCCTTCAAGCCCGACTGCTTGTTAAAGAGGTCATCGACCTCGTCGGCGCTCCAACCGGTCTGACGCTGCAAGTGGAAAACAACGGCGGGATCAATGTCGCCGGTGCGGGTTCCCATGACCAAGCCCTCGAGAGGGGTCAAGCCCATGGATGTATCGATGGGGCGGCCGGCCTTAACGGCGGAGACGGATGCACCATTGCCCAAGTGCAGAACGATCTGACGCAGAGCGTTATCGCCCAGCAGGGAGGCGACCTTTTCGGAAACGTACTGGTGAGAAGTTCCGTGAGCGCCGTAACGACGGACCGAGTACTTCTCGGCAACTTCCTGCTTCAGTGCGTAGGTTGCGGTGTCCTCAGGCAGGCGCTGGAAGAAAGCAGTGTCGAAAACCGCAACGTGAGGAGTGTCAGGCATAAGCTCGCGAGCAACATCGATGCCCTTGAGGTGTGCGGGGTTGTGCAGGGGAGCCAGTGCGCAAAGATCATCAATCAGGTCACGAACTTCGTCGGTGATCAGTGCCGGACCGTCAAAGTACTTACCGCCCTGAACGATGCGGTGGCCAACGGCCACGATGTTGGCCTCGGCAAGAGAGGGGCCAACCTCATCGAAGAGGCGCAGAACTTCGCGCATACCAACTTCGTGATCGGCAATGGGCTCGTTCACATCGACGACCTTCTCGCCGTACTTGTGCTGGATGTGGCCCTCGGATTCGCCGATGCGCTCAACCAAGCCCTTGGCGATCGCGTCGCCGTTGTCAGGGTTGATGAGCTGATACTTGATAGAGGAAGAACCAGAGTTAATAACAAGAACGGTGTCGGTCACGACGTGCCTTTCTAAGAATCACCTGCGATGCCGCGGTGTGCGGCGCAATGAAACGCATGGATGAATGGTCTGATGAGTGCAGTTTACGCGTGGAAGTGATGGAGACGGAATTCGGGGGTGTGGGATTGTCCCCACACCCCCGAGAATTCTCAGCCCTGTGCCTGAACGGCAGTCAGGGCGACGGTGTTGACGATATCTTCAACCAAAGCGCCGCGTGAGAGGTCGTTCACGGGCTTGTTGAGTCCCTGCAGAACCGGGCCAATCGCAACGGCGCCGGAAGAACGCTGAACGGCCTTGTAGCCAATATTTCCAGCGTTGAGCGAGGGGAAGATGAAGACGTTCGCATGGCCGGCGACGGGGGAGTCGGGCAGCTTGACCGAGGCGACGGCCTCGTCAACGGAAGCGTCAAACTGGATCGGTCCCTCGAGGGCCAGCTCGGGAGCCTTCTCGTGAGCCAAGCGAGTGGCCTCGACAACCGCGTCCACGTCCACGCCGGAGCCAGAGGTGCCGGTCGAGTAGGAGAGCATGGCAACCTTTGGATCAAGTCCGAACTGGCGCGCGGTTGCAGCCGAGGAAATCGCGATATCTGCCAGCTGCTCAGGGGTCGGGTTGGGGTTGACGGCGCAGTCGCCGAATGCCCACACGCGATCCTTCAGCAGCATGAGGAAGACTGAAGAAACGATCGAGACACCGGGAGCGGTCTTAATGATCTGGAAGGAAGGAACGATGGTGTGAGCGGTGGTGTGGATTGCACCAGAGACCATGCCGTCGGCGTCGCCCATGTGGACCATCATCGTGCCGAAGTAAGAGACGTCGCGAACCTTATCGCGAGCCTGTTCGATGGTCACGCCCTTCTTGGCGCGCAGGCGTGCGAACTCTTCCGCATAACGCTCCGCGTATGCGGGGTCGTCGACGGAAACGACGGTAGCTGCCGAAACATCCAGGCCAAGCTCTGCTGCGCGCGCGTTGATTGCCTGCGCATCGCCGAGCAGTACCAGATCGGCAATTCCGCGTTCAAGCACGATGGCGGCCGCGCGCAGGACGCGATCGTCTTCGGGTTCGGGCAAGACAATGCGCTTGCGGTTGGAGCGTGCGCGATCAATGAGATCCGCCTGGAAGGAAAGGGGGGTAACAACCTGGGGAGCTTCCAGTGCCGAGGCCGCATCCAGAGTTTGTGCGTCGAAAGGCAGTTCAAGGATGGGAAGTTGAGTCTTAACGTGTGAGGCGACTGCTGAGGGGAGAGCGACCGCTGCGACGCGAGTTGCATGCTGACGCGCGCGACGGTCAAGAACCTCGATCTCACGTTCAATAAGTTCGGGGGAGGCGCCTTCGGTATCGAAAGCTGCGATGACGCGAGCGTTGGTCGATGCTGCCACGTCGAGGTTCCACCCCAAGGTGTCGAAAGTTGAGACGGAGCCTTCGGGGAGTGCGTCGATCAGGACAATATCCTCTGTGTGGCTGCGGATATCTTCCACGACGCGGGGGAGGGCTTGCTCGGGGTCGGAGGTGATGGCCTCGGAAGTGGAGGTGCCGGCGGCGCTCACCCGTGCCAGCGTTGAAGCGGGGACAAGCGCTGCGAAGTCGTCACTGACCTGTGAGGCGGCTTCTGCCTGGGCGGCAATGACGATAAAACGGGTGCTCACGTCTACTCCTTTATATCGGTATGTATTTTTGGCTGGATTGGTTAACAATCAAGTGAGCCGACGGGTCTATCGTAGTCCGCTCGTTTGAGTGCGTCGCGCTTATGTCTGCTTTCGCGATACCCTGAAGGCATGGAAGATCAGTCCTCGGGATCGACAGGTGGAGTCGCTACCTTAGTGAGCGTCACCTTCGTTGTCCTTGCATGCGTGCTGATTACCCTTCTTGCTGTCTTTAATCACCCGCATAAAGCTGTTCTGGTCCTGGTTGTGACGATGTTCATCATGGCGATGATGCGTGCGGTGTGGCCTGGACGTCCCTGGTTCGCTTCAAGGCGTCGGTGGGCCGATGTTGGATTGTATGTCCTGCTCGGAGCTGTTATTTGGTACTTCTCTCCCTACACCGCAACCCTGGGGCTCGGCTGAGTGTGACCTGGTAGACAAAATGTCCATAATGTGGTCGATGGTGACTTCTTAGGCGAAAGCTGTCACTCTTGCCAAGTCCGTACTTCTTTATACGAGGTTTGAGCAATGAGAAAGTTTCTTGAACAGAGCGGCATCCTGATCTGGGTGCTGGTAGCGATCGTTCTGGCGTTAGTTCTGGGTTCTGTCACCATTGGTGATTCCCACATTATGCCGTCGGCACTGGGCGATGTTTTCGTAACTTTCTCTACTATTTTCGGGCAGTTCCTGTCCTTCTCAATCCCGCTCATCATCATCGGCCTGGTGACCCCGGCAATCGCTGACCTGGGTAAGGGGGCAGGCCACTGGTTGGGTCTGACTGCGGCACTCGCCTATGCCTCAACCATGTTTGCGGGCTTCCTGACCTACGGAGTGTGTGCCTACTTCTTCCCGAAGGTTCTTGTTGGGCAGCTGACTCAGGTCGAAACTCCGAAGGAAGTCCTCAAGACCTACTTCACCATCGAAATGCCTCCGGTCGTTGGTGTGATGACCGCGCTCTTGCTGTCCTTCGTCGTTGGAATTGGCCTGTCCTTGGTACCCCGGGGCGTTCTGCGTAAGGGCTTTATTGAGTTCCGTGCGATCATCACCCGCTTGATCGAGAACATCATCGTTCCTCTTCTACCCCTGCACATCTTTGGCATCTTCTTGAATCTCACCTACACCGGCGAAGCGGTTCACATCATGCGAACCCTGATCCGCGTAGTTGTCATTGTTCTGATTCTGGAAGTAGTCATTCTGCTGACGCAGTACTTTGTTGCCGGTGCGGTTGGCCGCGTCAACCCCTTCAAGGCCATCTTCACCATGCTCCCGGCGTACTTGACCGCTTTGGGAACCTCGTCCTCGGCAGCAACGATTCCTGTCACCTTGCGCCAGACCCGAAAGAATGGCGTGTCCGATGCTGTTTCTTCGTTCACGATTCCTCTGTGTGCAACGATTCACCTGGCCGGTTCAACCTCGAAGATTTTCGCTTTCGCCTTTGCGATCGTCTACACCCAGGGAATGACGGTCACCACCACGCAGTGGGTCGGATTTATCTTCATGCTCGGCATCACCATGGTGGCGGCTCCGGGCGTCCCCGGCGGCGCAATTATGGCCGCTACCGGTATCTTGCAGTCGATGCTGGGCTTCGATGATTCTGCAGTTGCCCTGATGATTGCCACCTACATTGCTCTTGACTCCTTCGGCACCGCAACGAACGTGACGGGTGACGGCGCGATCGCGATCATCATGGACCGTCTGACCGGCGGCAAGCTGGGTCCCGAGGGCGATTCCGAACACACGCGTGAGCTGGCCTTTGACGGCATGGCCTACCTGCACAAGGTCTCGGTCGAGGGCGTTGTGACTCCGGAAGAACTTGCAGAATCTGCGGCCTTGAACGGTGCGACAATCACCGAAAGCCCGCGTTCCTGAACGTTTTTCACCCGGGATCTAGGGTGGATGCAACTGCGTGCGTTAAGCAATAGACTTAAAGAAGTTGTTCACCGATGATCACTGTGGAAATGGAGCACGACTCGTGGAGCAAGTGAGTGTCACAAGCGCGTCCGAGCCCGTAAAGATTGGCGTCCTCACCTCCGGTGGTGATGCCCAAGGAATGAATGCTGCGGTTCGTGCGGTTGTCCGCACCGCGCTGGCACGTGGCGCGCAGCCTTACGCAATCCTTGACGGCTGGGCGGGAGCGGTTAAAGGCGAAGCTTGCATTCGCGAAATGAGCTGGTCGGACGCCTCGGGAATCCTTGCAGAAGGCGGAACTGTCATTGGAACCGCTCGCTGCCCCGAATTTCGTGAATACGAAGGCCGTCATGCGGCAGCCTTGCACCTGATTGAAAAGGGAATTGACCGCTTGGTCGTCATCGGGGGTGATGGTTCGCTGTCAGGTACGGAAGAATTCCGTACCGAGTGGGCCCAGCATCTCAGCGAGCTGGTCGACGAAGGGGCTATCTCTGCGCAGCAAGCGCAGCTGCATCAGCGCCTCTATATTGTCGGCTTGGTTGGCTCTATCGATAACGACATGGTCGGTACCGATATGACGATCGGGGCGGATAGCGCGCTTCATCGCATCGTTGACGCCATCGACCAGATTTCTTCGACTGCAGCCTCGCATCAGCGCACCTTTGTTGTCGAAGTTATGGGACGCCACTGCGGGTATCTACCGCTCATGTCAGCGGTAGCCGGCGGTGCTGACTATGTCTTCACTCCCGAGGATCCGGCACGTGACGGCTGGGAAGATGAAATGGTCGAGCGCCTGAAAGAAGGGCGTGCTGCAGGGCGACGAGAATCCATCATCATCGTCGCTGAAGGCGCGACTGACCGCGCTGGCAACCCCATTTCTTCGCAAGACATTGCCGATGCCTTCAAAGAACGTACCGGAGAGGATGCGCGAATCACCATCCTCGGTCACGTTCAACGAGGCGGTGTTCCTTCCGCGTATGACCGCTGGATGTCCACACTCTTGGGCTTTGCCGCAGTCCAAGAGATCTTGAACCCTGCTGATCCCGATGTAGCGACAATTCTGGGTGTCCGCCACAATCGGGTGACCCGAATTCCGCTCATGGAAGCGGTCCATCAGACTCGAGGCGTCAAGGACCTCATCAAAGCTGGGGACTTTGCAGCCGCGCAGGCAGCTCGTGGACGTTCTTTCACCGTGATGGTCGGAATTAACCAACTTCTGTCGACGCCTCCGACGCTGGCAGAGAATCCTCCCAGTGGATCCGCTAAGCGCGTGGCCATCATCCACGCGGGTGGTCTTGCTCCCGGAATGAATACTGCCGCGCGTGCTGCCGTCAGGCTCGGTATCGCTAAGGGCTGGACCATGCTTGGCATTGACGGTTCCTGGGCAGGTCTTGCCGATAATCAGGTTCGCGAACTGACGTGGGATGACGTTGAAGGATGGGCATTCCACGGCGGTGCTGAACTTGGAACGCGCCGCCCCGTTCCCTCAGTGAACGAGTACTACGCCTTGGGACGCGCAATCGAACGCAACGAAATCGATGCCCTCTTGGTGGTCGGTGGTCTGAATGCATACTTGGCCGTCAAGGAAATAACCTCGGAGCTCGACCGCTACCCGGCTTTCCGCATTCCCATCGTCTTGGTCCCGGCCTCGATCGACAATAACCTTCCTGGCGCGGAACTGGCGATTGGCACCGATACCGCACTGAATAATGCTGTGTGGGCTTTGGATCGTATTAAGGAAAGCGCGGCGGCCTCCAAGCGCTGCTTCGTCGCAGAACTCATGGGACGACGCTGCGGCTACCTCACGCTCATGTCAGGAATCGCCTCGGGTGCCGAATACGCCTATTTGAATGAGGAAAACACGACCCTGGCAGAGATTGATGAGGATGCGCACCGCCTGCGTGAAACTTTCGAGGCCGGTCGCCGTCTATTCCTTGTTGTCGTAAACGAGGAAGCGGACGCGCATTACAACCGTGAGTTCCTTGCGAACGTTTTCGAGGCTGAAAGTGACGGGCTCTACGACGTCCGTTCCTCTGCACTTGGACACCTCCAGCAGGGCGGTGCTCCCAGTCCCTATGACCGTCTGCTTGCGACTCGCCTAGTCTTTGCCGCTCTGGGTGAATTGGATAGCCAGTTCTCGCAGGGACGTTCGCAGGCTGTCTACATCGGTGACGTGGGGAATACAATCCAGGTCCGTCCGGTAGACCGAATGTTCGATGATTTGGACATGGTAAATCGTCGTCCCTTCGATCAGTGGTGGCGTGATCTTCGACCGATTCTGACCGCAGTGTCCATGCAGTCCCAGCCACGAGAGCTCGAGCCGGTGACTATCATGCAAGCAGAGAGCTTTAATCACTAAGCGGGAAATTCCCGTGACCGTCGATCATCAGGAGAAAGCACGATGAGCGCAATTGACCCGACGACAACCCCCGCTTGGGCAGCACTGGATGAGCATGCAGAAGTGTTCAACCCCGATCTGCGTAGCTGGTTCCAGCAAGACCCAGAGCGCGCCCAGAAGTGGACGAAGAAAGTCGGGGACCTGTACATCGATCTGTCCAAGAATCTGATTAACGAAGAGACTCTGAATCAGCTTCTTGAACTGGCAGATCAGACCGAGGTTTTTCCCCTTCGTGATGCCATGCTTCGTGGTGACCGCATCAATGTCACTGAGAACCGTTCGGTCCTCCACACCGCGCTGCGTCGCGCTCCCGGTGAGGAACTGATCGTCGATGGACGCAATGTCGTTGCAGATGTTCGCGAGGTTCTAGATCGCGTCTACTCCTTCGCCAATCGTGTGCGCAGCGGGGAATGGCTCGGCGTCACCGGTAAGCGTGTCGCAACCGTTGTCAATGTAGGTATTGGCGGCTCGGACCTCGGGCCAGTTATGGCTTACGAAGCCTTGAAGCCCTACGTCCAAGAGGGTCTGGAATGCCGCTTCATTTCCAATATTGACCCGACCGACGTGGGAGAGACCACCAAGGATCTGGACCCCGAAACCACTCTGGTCATCGTTGCCTCGAAGACCTTCACCACTTTGGAGACCATCACCAACGCACATGCGGTTCGTGACTGGTTCTTGAAGTCGCTGCGTGAAAAGGGAATCATCGGCGATGATCCCGAACAAGAAAAGGAAGCAATTTCCAAGCATTTCGTTGCTGTCTCGACGGCATTGGACAAGGTCGCAGAATTCGGTATCGATCCGGCAAATGCCTTCGGTTTCTGGAATTGGGTTGGCGGCCGTTACTCGGTAGATTCCGCAATTGGAACCTCCCTGGCGATCGCGATCGGTCCTGAGCACTTCGAGGAATTCCTTGGAGGCATGCGTGCAATCGATCAGCATTTTGCTTCGGCAGCGCCCAAGGATAATGTTCCGCTCATCATGGGCTTGCTCAACGTTTGGTATTCAAACTTCTTGGGTGCGGACACCCATGCAGTGCTCCCGTACTCGCAGTACCTGCACCGTTTCCCCGCATACCTGCAGCAGCTCACCATGGAGTCGAATGGCAAGTCCGTGCGTCGCGATGGAAGCCCGGTCTTCTATGACACCGGCGAGGTCTTCTGGGGTGAGCCGGGAACGAATGGCCAGCATGCCTTCTACCAGCTGATTCATCAAGGAACCCGCATGGTTCCCGCAGACTTCATTGCCTTCGCTCAGCCTTCGTGGCCAATTCGCGACGCTGATGCGGATATGCACGAGCTGTTCTTGTCGAACTTCTTCGCTCAGACCAAGGCCTTGGCTTTCGGTAAGACCGCGGAAGAGGTTCGCGCTGAAGGTACTGCAGAAGAACTGGTTTCAGCCCGCGTCTTCACGGGCAACCGTCCCACGACCTCGATTATGGCGCCCGCGCTGACCCCTTCGGTCTTGGGACAGCTCATTGCGCTCTATGAGCACATCACTTTCGTTGAGGGTGCGGTCTGGGGACTGGATTCCTTCGATCAGTGGGGCGTTGAGCTGGGCAAGGTTTTGGCCAAGCAGATTCTTCCCGCGATCGAGGGCGATCAGGCGGTCTTGG
>CALIZH010000174.1 GCA_938028585.1 uncultured Actinomyces sp.
GAGAAGAACAGTGGCCTGCACTGCTCGCATGGATTGAAACAGGCTGTTACGTAGCATGTGGGGATACACTACCGAGTTCATCCGACTTCAAGGAGAGGTATTGCGGTTGCTGGGACTCGTTCGAGGACTACGCGACACAGCTCGCTGAGGACACCTGTTTGATGGAGGACTGGCCTGAGGAGGCGAAGCGCTACTTCAACTGGAAATCATGGATCCAAGACCTCGAATACGAGTACACAGTCACCAACGCGCCTGATGGTGGCGTTTTCATCTACAGATCGCTATAGCAAGAACCCCGGTTACCTCACGGTAGCCGGGGTTCTTGTTTCCTCACATGTCATAGCTGGGACTCTCACCTGAGATTCTCATATACCCATCGGCTCATTCTGAACACGGCCCAGACAAAGAGCGCAGCCGCACCGAGGCCTCCTATCGCAATCAGCAGCTTATGCCACCACAACGAGGCCGCTGTGAACGATGCCCATATCCAGCCAAAGAGCGGGCCAATGCCGACCATGCTCGTAAAGCCCCACACGAGGCCACCCACAAGGATGATCGCAGCGAAGAGTGGCAACAGAGCAAGGGCAAGCCGCGAGATACCGACGAAATCTGCCCGACGTTCAATCGCTTTGATCTGCCTACGAGCATCGTTAAACTCGCTCATCAACGTAGCAACGTCTCTGCGGACCTCTGAGAGCCTTTCAGCCCCGAGTGCGTCCATCTCCTTACGGAAGCCCTCAAGATCGCTCCTGAGGCCGTCTACGGGCTTCTGAACGGCATCATCGAAGCGTTCGTTAAACTGCTTCGCTAGTTCCTGAACGACCGCCTCAGTATTGAGCGTCACTGTCGATTTCGCATGTACCTCTTTGGCGAGAGCCTTAGAAGTCGAAGTCAAAGTCGTCACCGTCTCGTTGATCTGCTTCATCATCGAGTGTGCTTGCAAATCGGATTGTGTCACTGTGCTTCCGTCGCTCAGCTTCAGGACGCGCTTGTCGCTCACGGTCTCCCCGAGCTCGCTCAGCGTCTCGCTCTGCTCGTTCAGCGTCTTCTTGATCGCGTTGATGTCGTTCGTCAGCGAGTCGGCTTCTGAGGCTTCCGAAGTCGAAGTCTTGGAGGTCAACACGAGCATTAGGCTCACCTGCGCCTCCTCGATCTTCTTTATTCGCTCGCTCTGCGAGGTCAACGTAGTAATCAAGACCTGGAGCAACTCCTCGATCTTCGTTGGCTGCTCTGAGTTTTGCGAGCGCTGCATCGAGCTGCTTTCCATCTTCTCCATAGCTCTTGACATCTTCTTCTTCCTCTCTTTGCAAAATAAAGTCGTTCATGGTGTTGTGGAGAGTGCTCCACTGGTAATCAGCGCCGAGCTTGCGAGCTGTGCACGCGGCCTTCGAGCGACCGAACCTGCGCACCTCGCCATTGTCATCAACGAGGGCATACGTGACGCTCGGATCACGACCCTCAGCCTCGCTCTTTGCACTGGTCTTCTTCTCAATACTCACGCCGTACTCACGTGCGACAGCGCGCAACGAGTCGAAGTCCACCGAACGAGAATCACGCAACGCCTCATCAACACGATCAGCGAGAAACTCTCTCCACGTGTTCTTCGAAAGCTGCTCCACGTCATCCACGGTGAGACCTTCAGCGCGCTCACCAGAACGCGACCTGTTCACATCATGAGCGAGTTCGTGAGGCTCCAAGACCTGCAAACCCATCTCTCGCATGATCTTGTCGTTAGCCTTTTTCAAGACCCAATGAGCAAGACCGTTCTCCCTCGCTGCTTTCCCCGTCACGAGATCCACGTTCGCGATTGTGATATGCGCGTGTGGGTTGCCCCCGTCGCTGTCGAGATGCACAACGACATCGCACGGCGAGTTCGGTGCCACCTCCTTCGCGAGTGCATAGGCAGCATCAGCAACGATTGTCGGTGTCATCGGATCACGAGGATCAAGCTCGTCCTTCGAGAACGACTGAATCACCATGAGCGCTTGGTTCTTGCGCCCCGTGCCCTTCAACATCGACTCGATAGACGCAATCGCGTCGTACGCGTTACGAAAGTCCGAACGCCATGCAGCCGCACGTGACTGATTCACGTCAGCAGGTTTCCCGAAGTGTGCGTACATGATCGCTGCTGCTGCTCGTACCGTCGTCGTCTGCTTCGTAATACTCATCGTGACAACTCCTTCGCTAGAGCGAGGAATGTCGCAGTCGCACGACGCAAATCGTCGACGTCTGGCTCAATACCAGCCCACCCTTGCCGGGCGAGCTGGTTGACGTTGACACCTACGGCATTGACCTCACCGATCAATCGCAACAAGTCGCGATTGACCAGCTTCGGCGCGGGCGCGCCGTCGAGATGATCGACGGCGGCCCTGATCGCTCCCGACTCGGAGAGCCGGTAGCGATTGGCCACACGGGCGAGCTGTGCAGCTTCTCCTTCGGAGAACCTGACAGTCACCCGCGTGCCGCGAGGCTCACGCCTCGCGATCCTACGGTCACCACCCCTCTCTCGCTCATTGAGCTCGTCCGTTGTGGTGACCTCCGGCTGGACTGGCTCACTCTTATCGCTCGACTCCTTCTGAGTCGAGCTTCGAGGCGGTACCGCCAGTCGGCCAGCAGACGGTCTGTCTGACGACATCCCGTGCTGGCCAGAGGGGCGGCTACGCCCCCCTCTGGACTCCCCCCACACGCTCACGTCGAAACTCGTCATCGTTCACCACCCCACACGGGCTGAGAACTTGACTCGTTCGACGCTTCGCTGCTCGCCTCACGACGATGCGCCGCTGCCTTGGCAGCAGCGCGCTTACGCTTCGCATTCTGCTCATCGATCCTCGCTTGTGCTCGATCGATGAGCGTTCGAACGCTCACCTGCTCGGCGTTCTCAATCTCATTGAGAACGCTCATGATCGCGTCCGCGAAACGCGCACGCTCTTTCGCCTCGGCAACGCGCTTCTTCTCCTTCAGACGCTCGACCTTCGCGAGGGCGTCTGCGATTTCCTTGTCGAGATTCGACATGATGATGTTCCTTTCGTTAGATCTACTTACTTGGGCTGATTGAGCGTCGATCAACGCTGCTGCTGCAAAACGGGGGAGTCGGTGTCGTCGTCGGTGAGCACGACGGTGGCGCGCAGCAGACCACGGGTGGAGACGGGGATGTTGTGCGGGATACCGATCTTGCACATGGAACCGTTCACAGGCTGAATGCCGAACCAGTTCGTGATGTCGTACTCCACGGCCAGAGGCTCGTCGCCGAGGATCTTGTTGTGGGTGCGGATTGTCTTCTGTTTTCCATCAGCACCGCGAGGGATGATCCACCCGCACGAGGGCGTTGCTTCGACGTAGTTCGTCAGGCGCTTGGTGAACTCGCGTCTGCCCACCGGACGTCCCGACGGGACCTCTTTCTTCATCCACGCGGCGTACACGGCGTACACGAACTGCCACGGCAATAGCTCCCACCGGAACTGAGGCAGGAACTCCTCGGCGAACTGGAGGACGGGATCGTTCTCCACGCGCGTTTCGCTGAGCAGTTCACGGCTCGCCTCGGGCTCACAGAACGCGTCGAACAGCGGCATCATCAGCGCCTTATGCGCGACGTACTCCAATACTTCGCGACGCTTCAGGTAGTCATGCTTGATGAGCGGATTTCGTTCAGTTCCCACATACCGACGCTTGAACGGGACCAGGAGCAGACGCCGGTACAAGGACTCGGTCTTGTCCTTCGACTCGGGCAGCTCGTTCACGCAGAACACGCAGAGGCCGCGTCCCTTGATCTTGACGAGATCGCGGTTCTTCCGCTCGAAGGGGATCCAGTCGTGCGAGAGCCAGCTCTTGAGGATCTTCGCCTTCTCCATGTAGCCTCCCACGTCACTCTCATCCGAGAGCACGGCGAACGAGTCCTGTAGTGAGCTCGGCAGGAACCTGTTCTCGAAGTCGGACAACGCCAACGAGGCGACGCGCTCAGCCCCCGCGAGACTGCGGAGCATCTCCAGGTACGTGCCCTTGCCATTGGAACCGGACTCGGAGTAGAGGAAGACCGCCTTCTCGAAGGCGTGTCCCGGACGGAACAGAGCAGCGACGACCTCCCACAAGAGCTGCTCGACCTCAGTGTCCTCATCGGCGATCTCACGCATCCACGAGTCAACGTCCCACTTGTCGATGACCGGCGGCTCTGTAGCCTCCGGGTTCCATCCGACTGCACATTTCGAGAGCAGCACGACCTCGGGTGAGAACGCAAGCAGCTCCTTTGTCCGCAAATCGAAGAGCCCGTTCGCCAGTGCGACGACATCGCCGTCCTCCGAGGGCTCCAGCATCGGCACCGAGTCCTCCAGACGACGCAGCACCTCGTCGAGATCACGGCTAGTCGCGCTGACGTTGTACGCGACTGCCGCCTGTCGAATGAGGAACTCGGCGGGGACGTACAACCCCTCGTCCGGGCCTTGCTCGCTGTACGTATAGAGCCTCGCCGTTTCGCGCGATTCACCGATCAGACCCAGATGAGAGTGGTCCCGCTCCAGGACGCACGCGGCGATGACGAACGGTGGGAGGACCTTGAGCGAGCGATAGGCCAGCGCCCCCTTGAGGCCGCCCTGGGCGTTCTCGGTGAGGATCCGCGTGTTGATGGCGTGAAGCAGCTTCGACTCCACCTGCTCGGGCGTGTACCTCGTCTGATCGGCCCTGAAGAAGAGCTCCACCTCGTCGGAGATGAGCTGGTTGATCGGCGGAACGTTCGGGTAGTGCCTCACGGGAGAGTTTGCAGTAGACTGACTTTCACGAACAACAGTTGCCTCGGTGCCCTCGGCGGTGCCGGGGCGATTTCTTTGAGTGCTCATCGCGAGTCACCCCCATCACGGGAGTACTGCTCAGCAGACAAACGGAGATAGGTGTTAAGTGCGTCAGCGGGGATCTTGACTCGACCGCCGACGCGAACAGCTCGCAGTCGCCCATCATGAATCGCGCGACGAAGCGTAGGGACGGACCCATATCCGGACTCGGAGAGATCTCTCAACGAGTACAGGCGAGGTGGGTAAGTAGTGTCAGTAGTAGTAGACATGAGGCCTCCAAACAGATCGAACTGTCCGGAGACGGGGGTATTTTGTCCGGCTAACTTATCCCGGTCGCCGTGCGCGATGCTCCATCGGGCTCAAGAAGAGCCTATGTGCCTTACGGGAGAAGTCACTCCCTGCCGGGTCGTCATTTAAGAAAACTTCGGCGTGATTTCAGAGCTACCTGACGCTGACTAGGCACCGCTCAACACGGTTCACGCCTTGACTTCCAAGTGGCTCGCGTATCGCCGCATAGAAGCTGACGCGATTCTATCATACGTGCTCAAATCTAATCAACCCAACAGCCCAACTCATGCCGCTAGCGCCACGAGCAGCAGGTGATCACGTCCCAGGATGAGTTCGACACATGCCCCCTGAGCTCCACCTGTGACGTCCCCCGCGGTCCGAGAGGACTGCAGGGGACGTTGT
>CALIZH010000175.1 GCA_938028585.1 uncultured Actinomyces sp.
ATGCCGATCTTGCGTAGGATCAGCGGGCGGGTCGCGCCGCGCTGGACGCGTTCCTTGAGCAGGTGGGGGATCGTCGTGTGCTCGTCGATGCGCACCATGACGGGGGCGTGCCACTCGAGGGCTTCGGTCGCGGGGGCGGCCTCCTGTGAGTCGGCGGTCGCGTCGGTTGTTTCGGTCGTGACGTCTGTGGTCGTGCGCGCCTGCGTCGTCTCGTCGTCGTTGGACGAGGCCGGGGTTTCCTTCGTGGTCATGCGTGCTCCCTGGTCGCTGGACGTGGTGCGCTGCGCTGCTACGGGACGAGGCCGGCGGCGCGGCTGCTGTTTCCCCTATCCTACGCGCCCGTAGGGTGGGGGAGTGGAGCCGTCTTTAGGGGTGGCTGCCTGCGTCCGCTGTGGCCGGACGGAGCAAACCTGTGTAGCTGCTAGTTCAGGCCGAGCTCGGCCTTCACCTCGTCGAGCGTGTAGACATCGTCCGGGTGTTCCTCGTAATCGCGAACAGACTGCTTGATGAGAGCATCAAACTCTTCGAGAGTGTGCGCGCTTTCTGGATGTGCGAGGTAGTGCTCGAGCGCGGGCAGGACAGTGGTACGGAGCCATTCCTCGTCGTCCTCGGTGTACTCGCGAACGATAGGCGGCCGCGCGCCGGATGCGACGGCCTCGGCGGCTGCGTGTTCGTGCTCCTTGGGACGCCAGAAGGACGTGATGTCCTGCTTCTCTGCGAGTTGGAGCTGGATGAAGGCGTCGAGGAGTTCGTAGTCGAAGGGCTTGTTCCAGGGCTGGCGGGCGAACATTGTGCAGAAGTCCGTTCCGCGCTCACGCATCACTGGCTCGAAGCGGATCATGGTGGCGCGCTCGGGGACCATCGCCATGTGCTTAGAGGCGGCCGAGAATCCGACGATGTAGGTCCCGTGGTGGGTGAACATGGGCTGGTTCCACGCGATGCGCAGTTCCAGCTCCGGGTAGGTGAGCGCGACCCACACCAGCACATCCACCATCCGCGCGCGATTGTCGTCGTTCGGGATGGTCGCGAGGTACTCGTCGAGCGTCTTGATTGCCATGGCTTCACCCTAACAACGTCCATGCACACCTGCGGTGCGCGTGGTGAAGGAAACCTTGGCATTGGGCCCTGCGCCGCCACCTGATGTGCGAGGGGGTCGCCCGTGGATTTCCACGGGCGGCCCCCAGCAGCCTTACGCTCAGCCCTTGCGCTTGGTAGGAGCCTCGCCCAACCCGCAGATGAAGTGCTAACTCCCTAGCTGACGTGCAACCTCTATTCGGAGAACAGCGCCGTAATTGCACATGCCAGGGCTGATCATAAGCAAGGTTGTGCGTCTGGAACCATCGCCATGTGCTTGGAGGCGGCCGAGAGTCCGATGATGTACGTTCCGTGCCAGGTGAAAATTGGCTGGTTCCGAGCGAAACATGCTTTTCGCTTAGGGCGTGGGAACCACCCAAGTCCGAAACCTCCAACAGCTTTGCTAAACTATTCGGCGAGAAAATCTTCGAGCATCTTACGAAGTTGCATTGTAGAAGGGCTATTCGGAATTGCTTTCTCGCTAAAATCTACTAGTGCTTGGAGCTCATGAAGAGCGTCGGACTTGCGTCCGCCTGCAAAATAGGCTTTAACTAAATTGAGGCGAAAATCGACGTGAATAGGGTGATTTGTATTTAAATACTTAGTGGCTAGCTGATTTAGTAGTTCAAAATATTCAATAGCCTTTGTGGTGTTACCTGAATCCAAATAGGCGCCTGCAAGATTGTTCAGATATAGGTATTTGTCAGGATCGTCATTACTGAGTAGTGTTGATGCCACATCGTAAATATCTTGAAATTCGGAAACGGCATCAGTTAGCAGGCCGGCTTTTTGGTAGGCGGAAGCGCGATTATTCCTGTAGCCGAGTATTAAAATTTGGTCTGATGCATAATAACGCGTTGTATAATCTATGAGTCGATCAAACTGGTAGATTGCTGCACTTGGGTTACCGTCATCTAAATATGCTTGGGCGAGATCATTAAGTGCGTTTAGGACCTCAAGCCGATAAGGTGCGCACAATTTTTTATACTTAAGGTAAACCTGTTTAAAAATCTCTAGTGCTTCCGATGTTCGATGAGCGTCCCTGTATGATTCGGCGCAGATGGTTTTGCAAGTTAATAACAGGGAGTCATCTGCTGGTAAAAATTGTTCGCAGTCAGCTATGGCGCCCTCTGAAAGGTTAATGGCTTCGCTTGTGTATTTGGCTTTCCGATAGGCGTTTGAAAGCCCGATCTTGCATTTAATGCTGGTTATTCTGCTCACAGTCTCGCTTGTGGTTACGATCCTGACGGCATCGTGTAATCCTATCTGCTCATAATGAAGCCCTAGGTCGTATGCTGGATTCAAAAGGTATGCAATACAGTTTTGAACCCGTGAATCTTGAAATAGTTTATGAGAGTAAGGTTGAGTGGTAATTTCTCGAAATTGAGAAATTAGATCTCGTGTGATTGCGTAGCGTTTGCTCCGATCGCTCGTGAACATTCGCTCAGAGTCTGTAATGTCAATCAGTTGCAAGGCGGATTCAAATGCATGAGCCTTCTCCTCAGGGTTCCAGTTCTCTCGACAAACCTGCGCTTGTAGGCGGTGTAGTTTTGTGAATGTTCGATCTTCTGTTTGTCGAATGATTGAAGCGTTGATGAGTGATGCAAGGGCTGCTTGTTTGACGGTGGACCTGTCCTCTAACTTTCCACTATCAGAGTCATCATTTGGTGTATGAGTTAGCCATTCTGTTGGAATTCCGGACTGTGCGAGAAGAGCGAGTTTGCTCAAAATATTACTTGCTTCTTCTCGAATGTTATCTTTGAGTTTGCCTAAAGCTGATTCGATAGCAAGTAAAATGGCAAGACTCACCTCTTCTTTGTATGTGTCTCCAGGTACGCAAAGTAATACCTTGTCGCTGCGGAACTCGCTCAAGTATGTTAAGTACTGTGCGAGTGTCCAATTGTTGCTAGATATGGTTGCTGCGGCCTGTGCTATCGCAAGTGGTAGGTCGCCAAGGCGCTCTGCGATTAGATCTGCGTTGTGTGTGTCTTTGGATTCTGTTTGCTTTAAAAGAACATCACATGCTTCCTTTCGGGTGAATGTGTCAACGTTGATCATCTGCCATGATTGCTGTTTCCAACCCGTCAAGTTTGTTGTCGTTACGATAACTCTTAGACCGTCTCCAGTGGGAATTAAATCTGTAAGATCGTTGATGTCTTCAACATTGTCAAAGATGACAAGGCGGTTCTCATTTCCAGATGATCTGAGTGTATCTAGGCAGAGCTGGATGCTTTTTTTGGGATTGGAGTCGTTAGTCGTTCCGATTCCTAGTCGAGTTCCTAGGTCTACTAGTGCATCTTTGATTGCTTTTCTGTCGGTTGCATCGATCCATGCAACGAGTTGCCATTTGCTAGTTTCACACCTCTGTGCAATATTCGCCGAAAGTTGTGATTTGCCTGATCCTCGCAATCCAATCAGAACGGTGCGCGGTGTACTGTTCTTAAATACGAGTTCTTGTAGTTTGTTCAGTTCTTCGCGATGAATGAAATTAGAGGCAAGTGCGGGGCGATTTCCTGTGAAAATGCGAGTTGTTGTTGGGTGGTTTGCCAGTCCGGTGTTGATTGCCTGCATAAGTTGTAATTGTCCAGCTTTTAAGTCGCGTACACCATCCCGGGTAGCCTCAATGTTTGTCTGTCCAAGCTCTATCAGGTCTTCCAGCTTGTCAAAAACTGCATTGAATGATTGCTGTTGGTAATAAGGTGACCACGGTGCTAGTTGTGCGTACTCCTCAGCAACCGCAATCACTAAGTCGTCAAAGTAGGGTTCGAGTCTTTCTTCAACGTTGCTTCGGCGGTGGACCGCATTCGATTGGAGTATGCGAGGGAATTCCTCAGGCGAACGTGCAGCAGTGACAAGCAAAGACTTCTGTTGAGCCATTTCTTCGAGCAGAATCGCAACTTCCGTTGCAACGGGTTCTAGAGAACTGATGTCAATACCTTGGCCAATGCATCGGTCGTACATTCCCTCAAGCTTTGCCTGAAGCTGTTTTTCGATGCGATGAGTGATCGACTTTGGAATGTTCGACTCGCTTCGCTTGAGGCGGCTTAAAAACGAGGCCGCTTCTTGTGCATGACCGATCAGGTCAGCGGCCTCTGCCTCGTCGTTGACGCGGAGTACGATCTTAAGGAGAGCGGCAGCGATGCTAGCCAGTGTAATCACGTCTGTCATGAGGTCATCATATACTTTAGTTCAGACCTTGGTGTGCTTGACACTTGTTTTCAACTCATGGTGGTTTTTTGGTTGCTTAGTGCGTAGACCGTTGTTGAATTTGCGTGCTACTTGGCGTGTGGGGCATCGAAAATGCGGGGTAGTTTGGCGAATTATTCCGTTTGTCAGGCACAAAGAAAGAAGGGGGGCCGCCCGTGGTGTTCCACGGGCG
>CALIZH010000176.1 GCA_938028585.1 uncultured Actinomyces sp.
GACGGCACCTTGGTCACCTGGCGCGCTTACGGCTTCCTGGACGATATTGTTGGATTCGGTCCTGAGAATTTCCTGGCTTTGGCTCGTGAGGTAGCCTCCCGACTACCGGATGAATCGAATGCGTGGGAGCCGACCATGGATGACGATGTTCCGACTACCGGGATATTCGTGGACTACCAAGCACGCTCGCTGCGCTGGTGGTCGCTCCGGGACGAGGACATGCACCTGGAGGATTTCACGGCGTTGTGGCCGGGATGGACACTCACCAGCACTTCCGACGACTACTCATGGCATCAAGAACTCGCCGGCGAGGTATTCCGTACTTGGACTAACGACGTAGACGAATGCCGCTCTTGGATCGCAAAGGCCATCGAGGAAGGCGCACGAGCCAACCCGCTCGTGAGTATGGCCATCGCCCTGTCAGGCCAGGGGCACGAGGTCAGCCCGTACGCCTCCGCCTTGGAATTCGTTCCCTCCAACCGCAAGGCCACGATGGAAAGCTTCGACCGGCTCCTCGATGCCGTGCGCGACGAACCATTGAAACCCGCACGAATGATCGACCGACACGGAACCATCACACCTCCGTTGAACGAGGAAGAGCGGACTTGCTGAGCCGCCCCTTGGTGCCTCACCAAGTCCCCAACCCGCCAACGCTTTGTCCGGAAGTCATACCCTTGTACCCCTCCTGACGCACCCCAGGGCATCCCGCCACCTCGACAATGCATTTTTGTTACTCGGACGACGCAGTGAATGGAGGTCCTCATGAAGGCCGACCTAGATGATGAACAGCTTTGGAAAACTGTCGTCGGCGCTGCGCTCGAGCTTCCCGCCAGCGAGCTCTATCCCTTCAATGAGGAATGGGAGGTCGCGCGAGTATGCGGCAAATGGTTCATGATCTCAACCGTCCGCGGGAAGCGGATGGTGAATCTCAAGGCTGATCCGCAGGACGCGCGGGCACTGTGTGAAAGCTTTGAATCAATCACTCCGGGTTACCACATGAATAAGAAACACTGGATCACCGTCATGCCGGGACCGGGGATTAACGACGAACTCGTCCGCGAGCTTGTCATGGAGTCGTACCTGCTGGTAGTCGACGGGCTGCCGAAGTATCAACAGCCCGTCAACCCCGCAAGCTATGGGCGTCATGGTGCTCGAACCACCAGTGGCGACTGGCGAGAAAACTAATGTCACCCATGGATCGCACGAGGAACCACCCATTGAATCACGTGGGCCAATCCGGGATGTGAGTCTAGAATTCTAAGTCACCGTCGCAAGAATCACCGCGCCATTCTCGTTCGAAGTGGCACAAAGTGGGTGTCGAAGAAAGGTAGCTGGCTGCTTCCAGTCAAAGCAGATCATGCAGCCAAACTTCGTAATCGGCACGCCAAAGCAGTTGATGGCAATGTTGACCATCGCAGATATTGTGTTTTCCTCGCCGAACCAGGCGGCAGTCTGCTTTGAGGGCAACAGCGCCAATGCTCGTGCTTCGTAGCGGGATGAGGATGGAAGGCCCTTGGTGACTACCTTGATAGCAGCGAGATCTAGGTACCATCCATATCTAGCCGATTGAGTGTCGTCGTTTTGGTCTAGGCGGGGTTAGTGGTTAAAACATGTCTCCTCTATTCATTATTCTCAACTTCTACGCCCCCACCTGATTGGCACTTCCTGATGCGCTCGGGCTACGATAACGCCATCTTTGACTATGTAACACTCGACATAGTGATCACCAGCAAACAGCGTATGTTCAACGTGCGTCGTCGAAGTCTTCCCGCTGAAGATTTGGCCGCGTACTTGATTTCGCATCAGAGCTTCTTCGCCACGATTCAGTACCTTCCATCGCACCTCGAACGGTCGCGGTACGGTGCAGTTGACAAGCGAAAATTCAAGCTGTTTCTGTGGTAGCAACGGTAAACGATTGCGTAGGAGTTCGGGAAGAAGCCATGTCCTAAACCCCTTTTGGGTGACAACGCATTGAATATTCACGCTGTATTTCAACTTCACGGGGTAGAGATCTTCAATGAACTCTTCGGTGTCGAAATACTCCTCGTCCGCACTAGCTCGTTCCCCGTCGTCGAGTGGGACGAAGCGTCCAAGCAATGCCCTCCACTTCTTCGGCATGGAGGACTTGCCCTCGGCATCTATTGCCTCTTGGCAGAGCGCTGCAGCCTTCTTTGCTTTTGACTGAAAGTGCTGAGCCTGTACCTTCTGGTTACTTCCGAGTGCGTTCCATGAAGATTGCCTGGGGAGAGATTCAAGATAGGTAAAGAACTCCAATAACATGGAGTCGTAAAGCAGAGTCGGGTCCTCGTAACCACTGGATTGCTGGAAAAATCGCCAGACAAGTGTGTCAATCAACAGTCCACCCATCTGAACTTTATGCTTCCGTTTCCATGCCCTGGCGAGTCGGCACAGGATTCGTGCATTTCCTGATGTCTCGGCATTGAGCTTCCTCATTGCAGCAATCTCACTGCGAGGATCGGTTCGCTTCCATGAGTCGCTGTAGGTATCTGGAAATTCAAATGATCCGTCTTCAGCTTCAAAGCATGGCTGGATCTCAAATTTGAAGTTTGCAAATTGGGCGACGACGACCAGCTGGCTTACTCTGACGTCCGTGTCTGGATAGCGTTGAGAGATTGCTTTCCGGGCACGTGAAAGTATGTTGTAGGGACCGTCAGCCGCGTGCGCATCCTCGTAAAGTTTCTGAGGGAGTATGTAGATGAGGTCGAGGTCAGAGACACCATGAATAGCAGTATTCCTACCCCAGGAGCCAACCATCAGGCGATTGGAACTATTCGAGTCGGAATCACGAAACTCCTTGTTTAACGACTTAGTGAGTTCGTCTCGTCGTCGATGAACCTCTTCAGCGTTACCAACCTTGAGGTTTTCAATCGTCGCTTCAAAGAGTGAAATCACATTCATTAGCTCCTCTCCTCCTTTGCTACCGTCCCCGCCCGCACCCGGTCTTGGGCCTCTGATGTCTTCTCGTCCTTGGACAAGGCACGATCAGCACGCCAATAATCAAAACGCGTGGTTCTAGGAACCTCGAGGAGCATGCGCTTTTCCTCAACCTGGAGTTGATTACGACGGTCTCGAACCTCGCCAGCGGTTAGGGCTCCCGACAGATAATCCGCACGGAGGTTCTCATACGACAAGAAGAAATCACGAGTGATCACGCCTGCTTTACTGTGGGCGTTACATCTTTCAGGAAAGCGAAGGATGTCACCCATCGTTGCCACGAGAGCACTAATAGTCGCGACCGCACCAGCAATAAGCCCGCCATATCGGTCAGCACCGAAGAAAGCCGTCAGCGCGGTCAGAAAGGAACCTGCTGCCAGCGTTGTCATCAGAATCGATAGTCCGCGACGCCAACCTTCCCAGCAGTGATACTTATCTGCTGCCTTCTCGTGGGATTTGTAGGTGTATTGCATCCGAGCCATAGCATCGTCGATATTCGCCAGGAGGTATGCATCTATGTCTTTGGGTTGAGTGCGGTTGGGTGCCATTCGACCTCTTTTCTCAGGCATTGGTGACCGGCTGGGCTTTGGCTTTGAGATCCGCCCAGCTGTCTGAGGAGGCAACGTCGTCTTCGTAGGCAATGAGGTAACCCCATGCCTGATCGGCGTACTCGTCACGGGTGACGAGGTAGCGAACCACTTCCTCGGCAGCTTTGCGCTTGGCTTGCACGGTGTCGTCATTGCGGCCACGCGCGTCCTTGCCCTCAATGATCCAGTAAATTCCTTCCGTATCCCGCGCAACAAAGTCCGGGTAGTAGGAATCGTGCAGGTTGTACTTGATGGACGCCCTCATGGTGGTATGCAGCCGCAGCCACCAGGCAATCTGTGGTGAGGTATCCAAGAGCCGTGCCACCTTGTACTCACCACTGAACGAGTCGAAGGATTCCACCTGGAACAGACTCTTGCGCCAATCCCCGTAGAACGCGCCACGCTGGAATTGGGTGCTCGCCTCGATACGTTCCTGCACCTGCGCGCCAAGCGGTAGATAGCGGATTTCAGCCTCCGGCAGCGTGACTGGGCTGAGCACGATCTTGGTGGTACGCTGCCTGGCCAGATCTTTGGCGTAAGCACGCACAAGCTCACCCAGCTCGCGCTCAGCGCTTTCGTAGGCCTTCACCGTCCACTGGGTGATATGGGTTTCCCGCATAAACTCAGGAATCAGGCTACGCTCTGCGGAGCGCTTTGATTCATTAGTAGCTGGAACCACGCGCTGGTTCATCACAAAACGCACCAGCTCAATGCGTACGTTGTCACTCTCGACAGGAAGTGAATCTACCTCGGCGGATTCCACATCCACGGACGTGAGCCTGCGCAACTTAGATTTCTTAATCTCGCGGCGTTGCAGGACGTCCTTGCTGTCGGTGACCCGCCGGGCGGCTTCCTGGATGAGTTCGGTTGGGATCTTGTGCAACTCGAATAGTGGGTCAACCGGTTCGAGGAACACCCGTGGGAACTGGAATGACACATCCTCGAAGTCGGTGGTGCGCTTAATCGGATCGGGGGTGCCCAGCGGCACTTGTCCGTACGCTTCAGCGATATCGGAGTCATAGGCGGTCATCAACAGCGTGGCCTGCGGTCCAGATGATGCTGCCGATACAGAAGTCCCCGGGGCTGCACTACCTTGCCCAGCAGCCACACCTGCAGCCGTTTCAGTAGCCTGCGGCGCATTCGGAGAAGCACCTACTGCTACCGAAGCAGCAGGGCCGGTGGAGGACGTCTCCCCGTTGGCAGCGGGTGACGTAGGCGTGGCGATCTGCTGAATGGCTTGCCTTACTGCGTGTGCCTGATCTGGGCTAACTGCATCATCCAGACCGAATTGGTGGAGCACTTCCTCATTTTCGAGCAGTTCCACGAAAGAGTGGTGGCTGATGATATCGAGTTGGTCGATATGGAGCACGCCCGTGTACTTGCCGAACGGTAGCCGCAGTCCACGTCCCATGGTCTGCTGGGTGAGTACTTCAGACGCCATCGCGCGCAGCGTCACGACCACGGCGATGTTCTTGACGTCCCAGCCTTCCTTGAGCTTATTGACACTCACCACTGCGCGCACGGGCGAATCAGGGGCATCCAGGTCATCGAGTAAACGGCGGGTGGTGGCATCGTCGTGTTCGTTGTCCACCTGCAGTACCGCGAACTGTGAGCCGAAGTATTCACTCGACCGTAGTAGCTCGGTAACTTGGGTGGCATGGTTAACGTCCGCACACACCACAAACAGCACCGCATTCAGAGGCTTTAAGCGCTGCTCGGTAATGTAGGTGTCGTAGGCCTGTTGCTTGATTTTCAGCAGCGCGATGGCGTCACGTAGTTGCTGCTCTTCGCTTGCCTCATCAGCCCCGTAGCCTTTCTGGCGGAACGCCAGGACTGGGGTTTTTACGAAGCGATCACTAATGGCTTCATACAGTGGGTACTTGAATACGATGTGGTCGCCCTTCTGGGCAGAAGCGGTGAGCCCAACGATCGCTGCCGGGTCTAGCTCTTTGAGCGCAGCGTTGAACTTCTTCGCACTTGTACCATACAGGTGCGATTCGTCGGCAATAACTACAAGGTTCGGCAGCGACTGCAGATACTCGAACAGGGAGCCAGAATCCTCCACGAAGCGCCGCACACGAGTGGCCGCAGAAGCATCCGTCGTCTTCTTGGTGTCACCGTCCAAGTCTTTGGGGGCGATCAGTTGCTGGATGTTGAAGATAAACGCCATCGACGGATCATTACCGCCCGAGCGCACTAGGTCAGCATTGGCCAGCGATACCCGCCACGCGGAGTAATCCTGCGGAGTGACCACCTCTGGGGGCACACCAGCTCCAGGAATGTAGCGTTTGGTGCCGGCGCTGAGGTTCTGGATTGTCTTGGACTGCACCGTCAAGGAAGGCGTCACGATCATCACGTTGCACACGCCTTGGCGGCGGAGGTATTCGATGAATGCGGCCATCAGGTAGGTCTTGCCAACACCGGTGGCCAGGTTCATCACCTGAGGCACATGGCGGTCAAAGTCATCATCGGTGAGCGCCAGAATCAACTGGCGCAGGGCCCGTTTGTTGGGGCCTCGCAGGTCAAAGTCAGCGGCGATCGAATCAATATCGGACTGATCAAAGAAGATACCGAGTTGCTTGTCCATGTTTTAGGCCTCCTCACCAGCGTTGAAGCGGAACAGGTCATCAGGGATCATGATGGCGCGGCAACCTTTTCCAAAGCGCCGCATGGCGCGGTTGATACCGTCAGCCACACCCAGAGCTGCGATGACGAGGGACTCACCATCTTGGAGTTCGCCTAGCCAAGTGAGTGCGTTGTCCTCATCCACGATACCTTCATGCACTTTGAGCAGAGTACGACCCTTGTGCCCTTCAAAGACCACGTCATCGTCGGGGTGGAGCAGATGGAACCCAAGGTTGGCCGCCACTGACTCGATCAGAGTCCGGCCAGTGGCCGCTTCTGTTAGCACCACCTTGCCGAGCTCTTCGTCCACGTCAAAGCAGGCGGGTGACAGGTGCGCGACCTGGAAGCCGCCACCGCCCCGCCAGTTGATGACTTCTTTGGTGCGTTTTGTCTTGGATGCAGCTTTCAAAGCTTTCACCAGCGGGTTCTTCTTCGCATCGGGATCATCAGCGATCAGCTTGTTCAGCACTGAGGTGAACTTTGCTGCGTCATCAGGGCTCACACCCTCTGGAAGCTCCACGTCATCGGCGGCTACGCGCTCACCCTTGGTCCGAGTGATACCTCCGGGATCCTGGTCATTAATGACCTTCTCCAGACGGGGGCGGGTGAAGGTATTGAAGGTATCCTCAAGCAACTCGCACGTGACCCAGCGACGCCCCATCTTCTGCGCCACAGCTGCCGTCGTTCCAGACCCGGCAAACACATCCAACACAATGTCACCGGGGTCAGTGGCAATCTGAATGACACGCTCTAGCAATCGTTCTGGTTTTGGAGTTGCGAATGCCGCGATCTGGGGAAACAGCAGATTCATTTCGTTTTTTGCGGTTCGGCTATGGCCTACTTCGGAATGTAACCATAAGGTTTGAGCGATTCGGGTATCGGAGATTTCGTGTAGATACTTCTTGATCTTAAGTCCGCCGCGGCCTCCAGAAGTGAAGTACAGTCGAGGCAGTGGCCTGCCCGCATACAAAGTTTCATTCTCAGCCAATCGAAAAAGATCCCCCTTCACTCTGAGGTCGGGAATGTCGACCCGAAGCTGCTCGATTCTCAGGCCGGTTGCGCGTGCACGCGCCTCCAAGTCAGGTTCACAATCTTCGTACTCAGCTGTTTCGTGTAGCCATTGCTGGAATACATCGCGGCGTTTTGCCCACTGACGGTTCTTTGCTGGAAAAATCAATTCTCCCGTCACAGGATTCTGAACGCCAAAAACAGCAGGAACTTGGATTCCCTGCGAATTGACAGAGTGCGGTGCGGCAGGGTCACCCGAAATCCAACGATTAGGATCGCCATCTGGTGCCTGATATAGCTCATCACGCGAACTCAATCTGGGCAGTCGATTAATCTGAGGTTGACTCGATTTTCCGTAAACAAGAATGATATCTTGATCGACACTGAGCCCTTTTCCATCATTTCGTGGAGAATTTGCCTTTTGCCATATGACCTCAGCGACAAAGTTCGTCGCACCGAACACCTCGTCGAGAAGCAACCTCATTCGGTGCACTTGGACGTCATCGAGATGCACCCAGATGGAGCCATCGTCGCTGAGCAGTTTCCGCATGTGGAGGAGGCGGTCTCGCATCATGGTGAGCCACACGGAGTGTTCAAGCGCGTCATCGTACGAACTGAACGCTTGCTGGGTGTTAAACGGCGGGTCAATGTAGATCAGCTTGACCTTGCCGACGTACTTGTCGGCTAGTTCAGGCACGCGGGTGAGGGCTTCAAGGACGTCGCCAGATTCGCCAAGGATAAGGAGGTTGTCGTCCTGCGGGGTAAGGTCTGCGCGCTCGGAATATTCGAACCCGTCACTCTTGGGTGACTGGGTGCCCTGGACGTACTCATCCATCACCAGCGTGTGGGTCTCGCAGTAGCGAGGGTCGGAAGGGGCCACCCAGGTGTAGCCGTACTTGC
>CALIZH010000177.1 GCA_938028585.1 uncultured Actinomyces sp.
GATTCATGTGGCGATCTCTTTCACCATCGGACTTGCGTTGCGTCCGTATCTTGTGAACCTTAACGCGATGGTGACCCGTGATCTGTCGCGCTCTGGATTGTTTATTAGCGAGGCCACTCGTCTTCCTTCCTCACGTTTCCGTCTTTCCCAGATCGTCTCTGTTCTTGCCGACCATGATTCGTATTCGCGTTCCGTTTCGCGTCGGGTGCGCACCTTTGAACGTCGTTACCCGCGGATGCGCCGTGCAGCGCTTGTTCTGGGGATTGTCGTTCCGGCTCTCCTTGCGGTGTTATCTGTTACGAGTGCGACCGAAGTTCCGATGATGTTGGGACTGTGGATTGTGTGGATCCTCGCGATTATCGCATTCTTGATTGCTGTCGAGTTTGTTCGTGAGTCTCTTGAACGTCAGCAGTTGCTCACAAATATGAATGACTCCGACGTGCGCTCGCTTTTGCAACGGAGGGCTCGCGCTGCAGCAGGACTTTTCGCCTCGGCAGTGAAGAAGAGCGCTTCTGTGCACGATGAAGAAGCAGCGGAAGAAGGGAGCGAGAAGTGAAAGCGGTATGGGAAATCTTCCGCGCTGATCTATCGCGCGCGCATCGAAGCGTGATCAGCATGGTCGTTGTTCTTGGCCTGGTTGTTCTTCCGTCATTCTTTGCGTGGTTCAATATCTCCGCATCATGGGATCCTTTTGCCAACACAAAAAACCTACGGATTGCGATTGCCAATACCGATAAGGGATATAAGTCTGATCTGATTCCCCTTGAAGTCAATATCGGTAACCGTGTTGTCTCAGCTTTGCGAACGAATGAGCAATTCAATTGGGTGATCGATAGCGAAGAACAAGCAATTGAGAAGACGCGATCGGGGGAGTACTACGCGGCGGTCGTGATTCCTCCTGACTTCTCTAAAGAGATGCTGACCTTCTTTTCCAGCGATGCGCATTCGACGCCCCTGACCTACTACATCAATGAGAAGAAAAACGGCTTGGCACCAAAAATTGCCGGTCAGGGTGCGGAGCGCGTATCTTCACAGATCAACCAGGTATTCGCTCGGACCGTCGCTGAAATTGCAGTGGATACGGCTTCTTCGCTTTCAGATTCGCTGTCTGACCCAACGAATGTTCGCGGTATCCAGGCGTTGAATTCTCGGTTGGAGTCGACCTCGCAGCGCCTGAACGCTGCGGCGACCAGTGCAGATGCCTATGCCGGGCTCATCGCTTCGTCTGTGCAGCTGGTGGATTCTACGCAGACCATGATTGCCAGTGCCTCGAAGGTTCGAGACCCGTTGGAGAGCGCGGCAAATAACGCTTCGGCTTCCGTAGACCAGATCAGTGCCGGGGCTTCGCGGGCTGCCTCTGCCCTTTCCTCAGCTGTGAGTGCCTCTGCTCAATCCCTCGAGGCGCTCTCTGCCTCCATTGATGATGTGTATTCCCGGGGTGGCAGTAGCGTCACTTCGGCGGTGGCAACTTTACGTTCTCAGGCCTCGTTGGTGGGCAATCAGGCAACGCAGTACCTGCATGTGAAGGAAACACTGGCAAATCTGCCGGGAACACCTATTTCTCAAGATGTTCTGGACCGCCTGCAAGCTTCAGCTGACCGCCTCAGTGCGCTGCAGAATGCGATCAATAAGCTTGCTGATGACATGGAAAAGAACGCCGCCGATGCTGGCTCGAACCACCAGGATGTGAAGAGCCTTGTTGGGCAAGCTCAGTCGGCTATCTCCAGCTTGAAGAGCGATGTTGATTCCACCCTGCGTCCGCAATTAGAACGGCTTTCAGGAACCATCAATTCTGCGACCTCGTCGATGGAAAACCTGCGCGCTCAGCTCTCTGCAGCCAGCTCCAGTGTTAACGATGGATCGAATGGGGTTCGTGAGGGGCTGTCGAAACTTCAATCGACCTTTAGCGGAATTGGAACTCAACTTCGTGAAGCCTCGCAGAAGATCGCAGACATTCATAACAAGTTGAATGATGCTTTGGAAAGCGGAAACCTTGCGAAGGTCCGCACCATCATCGGTTCAGATCCTCAGGCCCTCGCTGTTGCTCTTGCGGCTCCCGTGGGTATCACCACCATTCCGGTGTATCCGGTTGATAATTTTGGCTCTCAGATGGCGCCCTTCTATACGGCGCTCGCACTGTGGGTGGGGTCGGTCCTCATGATCATCACCATTCGCAGTGATGTCACCACAGAGAATGTTGTTGAGGGATTGGATTCTTCTCATCCAGCTGTCGAGTATTTCAAGAGGCATCGCTTAGGTCTGTGGGAAGGCTTCCTTGGGCGCTACATGATTTTTGGGCTGATTGCTCTGACTCAGGCCACCATATTGAGCTTGGGCTTGCTGTTCTTTGTAAAGATCCAGCACGTTCATCCTTGGCTGTTTATGTGTACCGCGTGGGCGATTGCCTTGGTGTTTTCTTTCCTGCTCTATACCTTCATTGCGACTTTCGGGAACGCGGGAAAGGCGCTGGGTGTGCTGTTTTTGGTGCTCCA
>CALIZH010000178.1 GCA_938028585.1 uncultured Actinomyces sp.
CGGCACCTGGTACTACTTCAAGGACAAGGGAGAGATGGTCACCGGCTGGACCAAGCAGGGTGATGACTGGTACCTCCTGAACGAGTCCGGCGCCATGGTCACCGGCTGGACCAAGCAGGGCAACGACTGGTACTACCTGGAGAACAGCGGCAAGATGGCGACCGGCTGGAGCCAGGTCGGCGGCACCTGGTACTACTTCAAGGACAAGGGAGAGATGGTCACCGGCTGGACCAAGATCGGTGATGACTGGTACCTCCTGAACGAGTCCGGCGCCATGGTCACCGGCTGGGTTAAGCTCGGCTCAACCTGGTTCTACCTGCAGTCTTCCGGCAAGATGGTGACGGGTCCCGCCTACATCAACGGCACTTGGTACCAGTTCGCCAGCGACGGTTCGCTGATCTGATCGCCCATCGGTGAATAGCTGTATCTCTCAGCGACGTCACCGAATCACACACACAAAGAGAGGCCCGTCTTCGTTCATTACGAAGACGGGCCTCTCTTACCGCGAACTATTTCAGTTCTTAGCACGCCGCGACGCGACGAGCGCACCAATGCCGGCGACTAGGACAGCCACTGCACCAACCGCAACCCACACGGCGGATGAACCCGTCGCTGCGAGGGTCTGCACACGTACGTTGGAGGGATTCGTGCCTTCATCCGATGCCGGTGCTGGAGCCGAGGGGGCGGGTGCCGGGGTCGAGGGGCCGGGTGCCGGAGCCGATGGCTCCTGAGTCGGCTGGCCGATCGACGGATTCGGGACGTCCTTCTTCTGATCGGCGGACTTAGCAGGATCGTAGGAACCGGCGCTCGTCATGCAACGCGTTACCGCGTTGCGGTACTCCTCCGCCGTGAGATAACGGCCAGACTGATCTGTCCCTTGCATCGTCACACCGCCGTCCTTTTCAGGGCGAACGGAGGTATCAGCAGCAATAGCATCGGCAGTCGTGTCGAGTTGGGCGTCAATGTCGGATAGACTCTGCGGCGACTGCTCACTGGACGGGTTTGCTAGATAGTCATCCAATGCTGCCTGTGCGGCATCAACGTTCGCTTGCGCAGCGGCGACAGCCTGATTATCAACTGTCGCATCATGCGCGCCTGCGGAGGCGGCTGCAGAGGCCGCAGGAGCGTCAGCCCCGGCCTTTGTAGGAAGTTGGTTCACATCGACGGGAAGAACTACGCCAGGAAGGGCGCCGACCAGATTCTGCCAGGAGTTCGCACGCTGTTCGTCACCAGATCCAGCCAAGCCAGACACGTAATTCGTATTGTCTGCCACGAATGCCGCGCCGTCGAAACCGTAGGCCGAGGCTGCATCGCCAGTCGTATGGAAGCGCGCGGTATCAACTCCGCTGCCAGAGATGGCATAGAATTTCTGAGTCCCGTAGATACGAGTGAACTGGCCATGCTTGGCGATGTACACACCAACGCCGACAACATTGTTGCGAGCGAGCATGTTCTTGTCATGGCCAGGGGAATTCTTCCACTGATCGAAGAGCGCATTCGCGGCCTGCATCGGGTCCTTGGTCGTCCCGTAAGCTCCCCATTTGTCACCGAAGTTTTCGCGGTAGTTGTAAGCGATATTCTCTCCAGCGAAGCTGGTTTCACCGCCGTCAAGGGTCACGCCGTTCCAATACTTCCACGTTGGATCGTGACTGAAGTCGTCTGTATCGGACATATGCTGGCTCCATGAACGAGAGTCGCTAGTCAGCGTATCCGAAACAACCAATTCCGGAAGACCAGCGTTAACTCGATAGGCGTTCATCTTCTGAACGACCAGCACCTCGATAATCTTTGCCTGGGTGGCATCGTCGACTTGCGACCAGTCAACCCAGCCCAGTGCGCGGCTTACCGTGTCAACGTCCGTCGTGTTGTCGGCGACCGTTGAGGCCGTAGCGTTCACAGCGCTCTGTTGGGCGGCAGCGAGTGAGGCCTTCGCGGCGTCGAGAGCGTCGCGCAGCTCAGTTTCCCGATCAGAACCGGTCGCAGAGGGGGTCGAGGCACCCGCAGCGCCCGCAGCGTAGCTGGCGAGAAGCGGGTTGTATTCAGATGTAATGCGCGGCTCCGCGCCCGTGAGTGCCGCACAGAATCCGTCCTGGCTGGCTTGATTCCCCTCAGCGAGAGAGGGAATTACGACGAGTGAGGCTGCGATCGTTGTGGCGGCGAGAACGACCGAGGTGTGGGTTCGGGGGAGCTGGAACGACATCGACTATCGACCTAACACTATGAAACAAAGACAGGTAAATCTTTCCACGCGGTACGCTCACAATCAACTTTTTTCAGTAAGCAATTACCAATGAATATACGCAATTCCAAGCCTTTTGAGATTTGACAGGTCTTGAATATTCCACATAGCGATACCAAATCGTTATATTTACCACCCAGTTACTTACCGGACCAAAAGTCCAACTGTGACCGCAGCCTAACATTTTAGGTATTCGGAGACACATTAGACTCTCCTGCTTGACCTACAGAACAACAGGCCGATCACCACGCACTTACGCCACTATGCGGGACACTACTCACCCCACAATGCGAAAAGCCGGTTGAGACACGCAATAGTGTGCTCATATAACAAAACGCGTTGGTTTTGTGACAACTTGTCGGCTTGCCAGTACCACAAAGTCGGCCCTGAAGTCGATGGTCACCAACTTGGAGGACGGACAAATGTATCGGTTTGTCCCACAACCCCCCAGAGCCACGCAGGCCAGGCGCCATCACATGAAGCCACACTCCCCCACAGGCCCATCCCGCAGCAGATGACCGAATAGACAAAAAACCGACACCCACTACGCGAGTGTCGGATTTTCGGTGGAGCTAGGGGGATTCGAACCCCCGACCTCTTCCATGCCATGGAAGCGCGCTACCAACTGCGCCATAGCCCCTTTATTCAGTTCGTCGCCCCGGCGACCTGATAAATATTAGCGGACTCCATGAAGAATACGCAAATCAGATTACATGTCCCTGATCACACTGACTGTCATCAGTCGCAGAGGCAGATGGATAGGCCCAAGACAGCGTCTAGGCACCCAGGACGTCCTCACGCGCACCGATGTTGTGCGATGCCAGGCGCCAACCCGTCCGCGCCGCACTCTTCGCGGTCGAGATACCGACGGGCACAAGTTCCGACCAGTGGCAGTTATCGACGCCACGCAACCCATTAAAAACAGCCGGGTCAAGTCCGAGCAGAGAGACGATACCCCTCGCAATTGCGGAACCGTGGGAGACAGCAATGAGCGATTGATCGGAACGGCACGCGGCCGCAGCCTCCACGACCGCGTCGCGTATACGTTCCCCCACGACCTCAGAACGCTCAACGTCGGCGCGCTCACACTCACCAGTCGCACGATACTGCGAATATGCCTCAGGTTGCTCGGAGGCGATCTCCTCGTAGGTTTTCCCCTCGAAGGTGCCGTAGAAACGTTCCGTAAGCCTCTCGTCGGCGAACGGACCTTCAGCGGGGTATCCCGCAATGTCAAACACTCGAAGGAGAATGCGTGCAGTCTCGCAGGCTCGCCCCAGAGGCGAGCAGATGATGCGTACTCCCCCATTATCGTCTACGGGCATTGTCTCAGCAGTCACGATACCGACCTCCGCGCTCGGCTCGCACAGGCGACTCACGAGTACGCCGGCAGCACCCGCCGCCTGGGATCGCCCGGCCTCGTTCAGAGGCTTGTCGATGCGTCCCT
>CALIZH010000179.1 GCA_938028585.1 uncultured Actinomyces sp.
ACTGGTACGCCTTGCCTGACTACAAGATGTACCCCTTCACCTACCCGCCTTTTGGGGCCTGGGCACTATCCCCACTGACCTGGTTTGATTATGAGACCGCCGCGCGCCTAATGATCATGGCTATTGCCCTGCAAACTGCTTTGATTGTGGCCCTGATCGGGCGCAGCCTGGGTTGGTCTTGGGGCTCAGCTTTTGCTATTGCCCCCTGGGCAGCGATCCTGGTTCAACAGTGCCTAGAGCCGTTCAACCAGTCGGTTGGTTTTGCCCAGGTCAACACCGCCATGATGGCGCTGGTGATGATTGATGTGGCCGCGCCGCCCAGCTGGAAGGGACGTGGCGTGGCCTCTGGTTTAGCGGCCGCTATTAAGCTGACCCCAGCTATTGCCGTGCTTATTTTCCTGCTGCGCCGCCAGTGGCGCTCAGCTATCACCATGGTGACAACCTCGGTCGCTGTCACTTTGCTCGGCTGTATTATCAGCAAGGATGAATCTGCCAGTTTCTTCATTTACGCCATGTGGGACCCCCAGCGTGCCGGGGATCCCTACTACACCAGCAACCAGAACCTGAAGGGTTTCGTGTCCCGCGCCCTGCCGGAAAACGCTTGGAGTATTACTTGGGCGATCGCGGTGGTGCTGGCTTTAGTGGCCGCCGTTTGGCTATGCCTGCGTATTCAGGCCGCCGCTACCCCGGCCGTCCCGGTGCTACCCGAAAACCTAGCCACCTTGCTAACCGCCGCAGTGATCATGACCCTGGGACTACTGGTCTCCCCCATCACCTGGTCGCACCACTGGGTGTGGGGGCTAGCTAGCGTGGTGGTGCTGATCGCGGTGGCGCTACGGCTAAAGTCCGCACCCCTGGCCGCTGTGGCCCTAGTGCAAGGAGCATTATTCATCATGGCCCCGCACTGGTGGTTCTCCCACGGGCAGGTTAACGAGCTGCACTGGAACGTGGTAGAGCAACTGGTGGGATCCTCCTACACCCTGGCCGCTATCGCCTCTGGCGTAGCCCTGGCCTGGGCGTTACCGGTGCAAGCAACAGCTCGACTAGGCTGGAACTCCTTAAGGAGAACCAATGCCCCTATCTGACTTGGCACGACGCGGTGAAGAACACTTCCATCGTCACATGATTCCGCGACTACGCCGCGCTGGTTGGCGCCCGCGAGCAGTGGCCTATGACGGCTACGGCTCGGCCACCATGGTGCGGGTAATTGCGCGTGTAGTGATGCGCCCACCCGGCGCACCCGCCGAGGGCCCACTATTCCAGCACATCCCTGAGGATCTGCCTTCTATCACCCAGCTGCGTGAAGCCGCCATGGCTTCACTGCTAGACGCCCAGCGCGGCTGGCGTTCCTTCATTGATATCCCCGTGCCGTTCATCCCCTTCACTGTGAAGGTGGGTGGGCGCAAACTCTCCGCACAGGCAGACCGGGGCGGCTATATCGACGTCGTCATCCGTAACCACGGCCTTGAACCCGGCTGGCATGAAGCCACCATCACCGGCCCCGCCATGGACACAATCAAAGCCCCCGTGCTGATCATCCCTGACGGGCCGCAGCTGGGTGTGGTGTGCGACATTGACGACACCGTAATGGTCACTCACATGCCTCGCGCCCTGGTGGCCAGCTGGAACGCTTTCGTTAAGCAGTCTTTTGCGCGCCAAGCCGTGCCGGGCATGGCCGCACTGCTCAACCGGGTACAAAAAACCAACCCGGGTGCGCCGGTAATCTACCTGTCTACCGGCGCCTGGAATGTGGTGCCCACTTTGCGTAACTTCTTTGAACGCCACAACTTCCCGCGCGGCCCCATGCTCATGACCGACTGGGGCCCCACCAACACCGGCTGGTTCCGCTCAGGACTGGAACACAAACGCACCCAGCTGCGTCGCCTAATGATTGACCTGCCTGAGGTAAAGTGGCTACTAATTGGTGACGACGGCCAGTTTGACCGGATCATTTACGGCGACCTCGCCCACGACCACGGCGACAAGGTAGAGGCTATTGCCATCCGTAAACTGACCTCATCAGAGCATGTTTTCGCGGGTGGTAACCACCTGGCCCTAGCTGAGCCGCAGGTGCGCAGCCTCAAACAGTCCGGCGCCCTGGTGGTTAGTGGCCGTGACGGCTTCACTTTGGCCCGTAAACTGCCAGCTTCGCTGGTAGGCCCTCAACCGTAAGGAGAACAAAATGGCTAGCAAGCTCCCATTTCTGATTGGCCTGACCGGCGGCTATGTGCTGGGCACCCGCGCCGGGCGCGCCCAGTACGAAAAGATTAAGGCCGCTGCCGGGCGTGTGGCGGAAACTCCCGCCGTGCGCAACCGCGTGGATTCGACTAAGGCTAAGGTTTCCGACGCCGTCAAACGCCAGGGTGAAAAGGTCACCGACAAGGTGGTTGAGTCGGTTAAGGAGCGTCTATTTGGTGGCTCTGGGCAGTCCAACTCCACTCCCGTGGCCGTGCCCGAAGCCCAGGTGCGCCCGCTCAACTGAGCGTCCGACAGGCGCCCTGACAGCGTCTAAGCTTTCTGAGCTGCCCAGGTCTAATACTCCTCTAATACTCCCGTGCGCCGGGCCTGTTCATTCAGGCCCGGCGCACGCTTGTTTTTGAATTAAATTACTTTAAGGTTCTACAGCCGCGCAGTAATTGTACGAGAAATTGTACATGGCAACATCTAAAAGACGTTCAGAAGCTGACGTAGCATACGGATGAACATCAGCAAATATGTTGTTCATACAGTCTCAGTATGCGCATTAAAAGCACTCAATACTCGCTGCATTCAACATATTCATGTCCTAATACACCAGTACAGGTGCGTCATATCTGAAAGAGGCGAACCATGATTCCCCAACCCCCCAATGGTGACATGCCCGTTGTTGACTACTACCGCGAGCTACACCTTGACCGTGGTTACTCCATCCAGGAAATCAACACCAAGCTTAAAGAACAGAAGCAGCAGTGGACTCAGCGCGCTTCACTTGCAGGTAGCCGCGGAAATCAAGCCCGCGAGCTACTAGCAATAATTGATCAGGCATTCGAAGTCTTCAAGGATGAAGACTCACGTGAGCGTTATGAACGCTCTCTGCGAACCGGATCTTCAGATAATGACGAAGGAGTCGACTGGGTCGCACGAGCTTGGACATATTACTTCGCTAAGGATTACGGCCCAGCAACAGTTGCAGCACGCAAGGCTCGCGAAGGCAACCCTACTGACCCTACCGCTTTTGTTGTCTCAGCTTGGATCGAACTTGCCGAGGAGCGACTCGACAGTGCAGAGAATTTTGCTTCTGAAGCCTATGTTTTAGATGAGCTTGGCGACGACACTGTTGACGTACACAGGGTGCGCGGGGCAACTTTCGGCATGAAGGGGAAGTTCGAACGCGCAGTCGAAGCCTTCAAACGAGCTTTGTCACGAGCAACAGACGAATATAAAGCTGATATCTGCTGGCGTCTTGCATATTGCGAGCTTAAATTAGATCGTACTAGTGATGCTATGTCTTCATGCCTTTTAGGGATAGAAAAAGATGCAGACGGATCAAACCTGGAAGCGCTACTTGAAAACGCACATTATGCCACAATGATATATTCCACAGATGGCAAAACGTGGGAAGAGAAAGTACGCCGAGCTCAAGAACACCTTACACGCGTTAAGAATGCAAACATTCCTGAAGGTGTTAAGCGACTACTAATTCAAGAGCGAGAGAAGCTGATTGAAGCCCTCACTATTGAAAGCGAAGTAGCTGCACTGGAAAAGAAGATTGATGATGCTTGGGATTACGAGTTTCCGTTAAGGGCGCTTGGAGTAGCAGTTTTCTTCCTTCTTTTCTTTTTTGGCTACCCCCACTTCATCACCTTCCTGCTATTCGCAGCACCCGCTGCCTGGGTAGGGTTTGTCTTCTACAAGAGGTACGAACTTAAGGAGATGATCAAGCAGTACGAATCGAAGACAAAGATTGTTGAGCGCCTGCTAGACGAGATCTTAACCCCGGAAGAGAAAGCCGATATGAAGAAAACCGAGAATGACGTGCGAAAGAGCAACTAGTAATGTCTCTACGCGTTTCTGAGCAACTTGGCTTTGAAGCAGGAACAATCGGCTTTGTTGGACGAGCTAACATCTGGGTTGATGAATCACTAAACGATAATTCGTCCAGCATGTTCGTTCAGTACCTGATCGCTACAGCTCTGCTAAACACAGACCCAGGCCAACTCGAAGTCATCACATACGATGACACTCTGTCTGGCTTAGCCGCCCCCTTCCAAGACATTAACAATGGTGGAGAGAGGCTACTTCAGGTCATCAATGAACCAAGTGAACTACTTGGCTGCCTCAATTACCTCCGTTACCACGTACAAGGGGTAGCTAACGTTATCCAAGGACGCGCCTCAACACTCACCGAGTTCAGACGTACGGTCGGATATCCCATTGAGAGTTATAAGTTGGTGGTTCTTTCTACTGACTTCGACCTCCTGGGAGAGGATATTCAAAACGCTGTACGTACCCTTGCAAAAGCAGGCCCCCGTAATGGTGTCTCATTTATTATTCATTCGACCAGTTTTGGCGTGAATGAATTCTTTCTGGATATGTTCCAGCGCATCAGCATTTCTGGATACAAGCTCCTCGACAAGTACGGAAATGCGTTTGGTTCTTTCATGGGAACCAATGCAGAGGAACTTATAGGAGCCGCACAAAAAGTCAGGGACAAACTTATTTCTACTGCGGTACCGGTTGTTCCCTTTGCTGAAATTGAACCGTTAGACGGTGAATGGTTACATAGCAGCCGCGACGGCATCACATTCACCGTCGGTCGCTACGGTATGTCGCCGATCGCGATCACTTTGGGTGACGAGGTCAATCAACGTCATAATGCCCTAGTGACTGGCGCGGTCGGACAGGGAAAATCAAACCTGATTTCTGTAATCGTCCACAGTCTATGTCACCGATACTCTCCTGACGAGTTAGAACTCTACCTACTCGACTTCAAAGAGGGCGTGACGCTTCAACGTTTCGCAGATGGACCACAAGGAGAATATCTACCCCACGCCAGGGTTCTCGGCTTAGAGGCTGATCGTGAGTTTGGACTTGCTGTTCTCAAGCACCTGTTTGAGGTCTATTCGTCACGGATGAAGCAGTTCAAAGAAGCCGGTGTTCAGAGTCTCCGGGAGTACCGAATGGCTCTCCCAGAGGCACAAATGCCTCGCATTGTTCTAATCGTCGATGAGTTCCAGATGATGTTCAGTGAGCGTGACAAGCTCTCTGATCAGATCGCTGACCTACTTCAGAAAGGCGTACGACTTTTCCGTGCATGCGGGATTCATATCATTCTCGCTTCGCAGACAATTGGCGGTAACAACTCACTTATGGGTTCTGCAGCTGAAGGCCTATTCGGCCAGGTTCCGATCAGGATTGCTCTGAAAAATTCACTATCGGAATCACAGGCTACATTAGGAGCCCGAAACGACGCTGCGGCGCATCTACGTTCACGTGAAGCTATCGTCAATCTCGACTATGGGGCAGTCTCTGCCAACAAGAAGACTGCTATTACGTTTGCTGACGAGGCTATCCTTGGCCCCTTGCGCCGTCAGTGGTGGAATGGGGGCAGCTCAGCCCCAGCACCATACGTTTTCGACGGCGAGAGTGCGCTTAGCCTAGACAGCGATAAGTTAACCCTGTCAAATCTGAGCAATCGCGATAACGGAAACGCTGTTGCATTCTTAGGGCACCGGATTGATGTAGACGGCTCTGTCTTGTCGATCCCCATGAATCATGACGTCGGACGCAATATGGCCATCATTGGGCCCGCTAATGCTGCCATTCCTCTTGCTAATGCCATCAGGAGCCTCTCTTTACAGCATGAACCAGAGACAGCAGAGGTTGTAGTTATTGATCTTCTCAATGCCAATAAGCAATGGGAGGCTATTCGCACGAAGTTCTATTCGGACTTGACAGCGTCAGGAATCCGCTACAAAGTCGTTGAGCCTGAAGATATCGAAGCAACTATCGATGAACTTGCCGACCGTGCAGCTACTTCAGGAGCCCTATCCTCGTTGAAGCACACAACGTATCTACTGGGACTCGGTTTAGAGCGCCTCCGCTCAGCCGGTCGTTTCTCAGAGCTATGTCGCACTGGCGCAGATAATGGCATCCATATCTTCGGATGGTGGCTGAAAGCTGATGCGTTTAATGATCATGTCGGATACGGCGGCAATGCATATTTTGATATCAAGGCCGCTTATGGACTCGACACTCAGACAACGCGACGTCTGCTGGATGAACCGCTTCTAGATTGGCGTCCACGATCAAACCGAATGATTATCTGGGATGCAGCATCAATGCCTGCGCCTGTGCGCTTGATCCCCTACACCACATACCCCGGTGTTGACACGCCGCTAGAACGTTAACTTTTATTAACTCTTAGGAGTAGCCATGTCTATGTTAATGGATACCATTAAAGAAATTAATGCGCTCCGCCATCAACTTGAGCAGGAGGAAGGGCGGATTCAAGCATTCCTGTCATCAAACCAAAAGCAGATGGTGCTAGTTCGTACAGCTCTTCAGGGGAGCCAGAAGTCTCATGACACAAAGATGCTAGAAGCCCTCCAACAAGCCGAGGATTCCTTAAAGAAGGCACAAAAAGAGATCAAGCAATCTCTCGATGCGCTCTTACGGGTTTCTACTATCTAACTAACTACACGATCTACGCTTATCGGTTTTCTGAAGGGAATTCACAATGACTTCCATCCAAGATGTCGCCAATGCCGCATACCGAATTGGCGACAGTGCCAGCAGCCTCTCACAGCAATCAGCCGTGTGCTCAGACACGATCAACCAGCACTCAGCGCGTCTTCTCGCTGTCGTGAGAGGATCAACCTCAGGCGAGCAAGCAGTACGGCAGATCGGCATCGCCTCTGCTGCAATTCGCGAGTCATCTGTACGGATGGCGTCGCTTAATACTACAGTTCAGGCCTTCATCAGCGACTTGACGAAGTAGATATGCCATGGCTTGGGTCGTAGATCCAGAGCTTGAACAGCGTCGTCGCGAAGTACTCGATTTACTAGCTTTAGCTAAAGCTGAGGCCTCGTTCATGGAGTCTGCATGCCAGGACCTTGTTCGCGAAGTCTCAGAACTCGTTGGCGGAACACAACTAGGTGACAAACTAGTATCTGACTTACACACTGCAGTCTCTTTTACTGGTGACTCTAAGTCACATATTGATGGCGCGCAGAACGAGGCCAGACAGATCAACATCAAGAAGTGGCAAGACGACGACAGCGACAGCCAGGAGCAAAGCGGAAAGTCTTCTAATGGCTACTAAATCAATCGCGGATATCGCTAATGATTTGAGGGCTCTGCAGGAACGAGTCAATAGTTCTAATGGTGTCATTGCACGACTTGAGAGAACGGAAGAATTTCTGACTCAAGCCCGTGAATTGCTTAAGCAGTTCTCAGATGATTCAGCAACACGCGCATTACAGACTACTTCTACAGCACTCGATCAGTGCCGTAATGCATCGTGCGGCTGTCTCAGAGACTTTCTAGACGCATCTGCACAGATGGAATCGATACTCAACAAATAACAGACTCTAGCCTGTCTCTATATCCTCTAAAGTCCTCGCCACCCAAACATCTGCTAGGCGCAACACAAACAACCAAATACATTGTACGAGAAATTGTACATGGCGACATCTAAAAGACGCTCAGAGGCCGACGTAGTATGTGAGTAAACACCAGCCGACATGTTACTCAATCCGTCTTCAGTATGGGAATTAGAACCGCCCAATAGTTGCTACTCTCAGTAACCGTTAGCAAGTGTTTGCACCCATTCCAATTCGGAATTGAGAAAACCACCAGTGGCCTCAGCATAATTCACACATGAGTGGGCGACTAGCACACCCAGGATTATCTAAGGCCACCATGCGCCCCCAATTCTGTCGGGTAAGTCATAAATACTCGACAGTTTACCTACTGCAGCAGCACTCAACATATCCAAGATCGACTCACTACATCGGTGCGTCATATCTGAAAGAGGCAAACCGTGATTCCCCAACCCTCCAATGGTGACACGCCCGTTGTTGACTACTACCGTGAACTCGGTCTTGATAACGGTTGCTCTATCGAGAGTATCCAAGCTCAAATTCAAGAGCTCAAGAAAGCATGGGGGCAGCGCGCGTCTCTAGCCGGTAAACGAGGTGATGAAGCACGCAAAACCCTCATGCTTATCGATAGTGCACTTGAGGTTTTCAAGGATGATAAATCTAGAGAGCACTATGAACGCTCTCTGCGAGCCAGTTCATCAGATAATGACGAAGGAGTCGACTGGGTCGCACGAGCTTGGACATATTACTTCGCTAAGGATTATGGCCCAGCAACAGTTGCAGCGCGCAAGGCAAGAGAAAACTGCTCTACCGACCCTACTGCTTTTGTCGTCTCAGCATGGATCTCCCTTGCCGAGGATCAGTACGACCGCGCAGAGGAATATGCATCTGAGGCATTCGTTCTAGACGAGCTGGGCGAAGACACATTCGATGTACACAAGGTTCGCGGGGCAACGTTCTTCTGTCAGAATAAATATGACCGAGCAATTGAAGCTTTCACTCGAGCTTTGTCTCGCGCCACACCCGTATATAAGGCCGAAATAAACTGGTTCCTCGCCAATTGTAATTACGAGAAAAAGAGTTACACTACTGCAGTAGCCTACACCCTTTCTGGTCTTGGATTCGAAGAAGGAGCTTCATTCCAAGATAAACTCATTGACACCGCAAAAACAATCATACTGAAGGAAATCTCAGATACTGAAGATAACGAAGTTAAGCTAAAGAACCTAGAGCACTATCGCGAACAAGTAAAGAATTCAGGGGCACGCGAGGCCCCTAAGCAGACATTGATCAGTTTCATCGAGGGATGGATCGAGATTACAAATATCTCACGCGAACTCGAAGAACTAGAATTAAAAATAGAAGTTTCCCCTGCTCCTGCTTTTCCCGTCAAGTCTATCGGAGCAGCTATCGTATTCTTTGTTATCTTCATCAGTTCTCCCAACCTAATCATATTTTTACTATTTGTCGCTCCCTCTGCTTGGGTAGGGTTCTACATTTATAGGGTCTTCTTTTTAAAGGGACTGATCCGCGAACACGCAGACAAGAAGCAAGCTCTTGAACGTGCCATCAAATCCGTCGGGGCAGTTTACGACGGCGAGTCTTGGACTATCGAGTTGTAAGAATCGCCTAGAGGTATCTCTACGCGCGAGGACCTTGTTTGCGAAGTCTCAGAACTTGTTGACGGAACGCAACTGGCTGACAAAATAGTGTCCGATCTACGTGCTACACGTCTCTTTCACTGGTGACTCTAAGTCATGTGATGAGGGCGCATCTGCACATATGGAATCGATACTCAACAAGTAACAGACTCTAGCCTGTCTCTATATCCTCTAAAGTCCTCGCCACCCAAACATCTGTGAGGCGCAACATAAACAACCACATACACAACTACTCCCCAGAAGAAGGCACTGAGAATCTCAGCCCAACTTCTGGGGAGTAATCACATCACGACTCCGCAGCCACGTTCACAATGCTTTATCACAGAACCCCTAGCCCTACACTGCCAGGGCATCAGGAGTCGCACTACAATATCTAGCCGTTAATCTCACGAATCTTTGAGCTATCGGTGCCCACAGTCGCGCAGAATAGCTTTGCAGACTTCTTAGCGATAAGGATCTTGCCGTTAGATGGATTCTTACCATTTTCAGACAGGAGATCCTTGATAACAGTTGACTGGTCCTCAGAAGACAGCGACTTAAATTCCTTACAGGTCGTGTCACCACCCTTAGAAGCCGAGGCTGACCCTGAGCAGCCTGCAAGCGAGGCGGCGATCATGACGGTAGCGACTACGCTAACCACCTTATTCCATCGTGTCATTTCATACTCCTGATGAGAGTGTTAGGGATTTCTAGGGAACATCCTCCTCAAAGAGGACTTTTCTAGTATGCCCCGTTTCACAACTCATGCTGTCGTGAATCTTAGAAGTAATACAAAAGAATCATGTATTACTTCTGAGACATGACACGGCCACCAAACACGATCGCTACGCTAAGCCTCAATAACGCTAAGCCCCGCTTCGGTAAGGATCGTTGCAGCCCAGCGCCTATTCGTGGGACAAACACGCACAACAACCCGGCCGCTCTTAACTCCGTCGATCGCAACAGAGGCTTGATTAATAATCCGGTTACGTAAGTCATTTTGTGCGACTTTATCTATATTTAAGCCCCCTTCTGCGCTGCGGTCATCGAGTAACAAAACCTCAATGCCTCGTCTACGGGCTCGCCGTGCCACAGCTGTAACAGCAGTCCCTGTAAAGAAAGGTGCCCGGATCTCATCGCGCAGTTCTGCTTCCAATAAGCGTGCCTCCATGGCAAGTTCATCTGTCATTTCATTATCCCGGATTGCTTCTAAGGTCCCGCGTGCACGCAGTGACACATCGGCTAACTTGGCTGCCATAGCCGAGTTGATGCTCACTTGCAATTCTCTTTCGAGGTGTGCTTTCTCCTCAGTCTTAAGAGATTTTTCGATTGCGGATGCGGCAGCACCAGACCATTGCACGAGCACAAACCAGAAAATGAAGCTAAGGATGTGTCCTACAGAGAATGTAAATACCAGGGCCGGGGGTCTGTTTTGGATAGCAACCCATGCAGCGACAGCAACTACTAATGCAACACAACCCGCAATAGCCTCAACTGTGCGCTGACGTACAAGTAGTAGAGCTGCCAGGAACATAGAAGCTCCTCCACACCACCCGGACCACCCAGGCCACTGTGATTCGCCTCTGATCATAACGAGCACCAGTAGATTGGCCACGCCAATCGTAGCCGCGCTCCCCCATGTCACCAGCTTAGGAGGCACACGGTTAGGCCACGGGGCCACCAATGCGGCACCAGAGACAGCCATGAGGACAAGCGAAAAGATAACAGGCGCTATGTGGTAGTAGGCTCCATGGCTGATCTCGATCGCCAGCATATAAACGTGGACAACAACACCTGACACTAAAAGTATCCGTGCTCCACGTGATTCCGCAGCAGCACGTACCTGCGAGTCCCACGCAATGCGCGATGGGTCCTCTGTGTTCACCCCTGCGCCTTGTCGCCACGCAAACGCAGAACGGATCACTTGGCGTGGCTTGAACCGCCAACTCTGGAAGTCAGTCCACTCTAGGGTCACCTGTGTTCCAACACCAGGGCGTGATGTTAAAGAAGCCTTGCCCCCAATAGATTCCATACGCTTTATGATCGACTCCCTCACTCCGTGACGCTCTTTGGTGAGTTTGTCGATATTGAAACCTTGCCCTGTGTCAGTGATAGTTACACATACTGATCCCATACCGATTGAAAGTTCAACGTGGCATTTAGCTGGCTGGCTAGGGTCCGAGTTATCAGCTCCAGCGTGAATACAGACATTATTAAGAGCCTCATGCGTAGCAGCAATGAGAGCATCGCCAACCTCTACAGGGATCTGCCACTTGTCTGATGGTAGATGAAAACTGAGAGTCCAGTGTGGCTGCCGGGCACGTACGAGTGACACAAAAGCTCTATGCATCTGTACAGCATCCATGGTCTCGTTAGAAGACGATTCAAGCGCTAAAGCTCCTAAAGCTGAGTCAGCTGCTGCACGCACTTCAGAACTATCTATGCTGCGGTTAAACGCAAGAATCAACGCGGAGAGAACGTAGTCGTGAATAAGTCCGTTGCTGCGCGCCCGGGCTCGCCCTCGGGCTTGCTCAGAGGCGAGGGCACGTTCAGCTTCATGACTGTTTCGACGAGCCCCATCAAGACCGCGTACGATCATCAGCGTCCAGTGAAGCATTCCTGCATTGAGCATCGCATAGAGCAGAAAGTAGATAGGGCCAACTGACGTCTCCAGCAGTTTAGCGTCAGGATTTACACCCATAATGGCCAGGATCTGTAAGGGCGCGATCACACTCAAGTAGACTGCCGTGTATCGCCCTTTTAATACTGCAATACAACTCACTGCAGCAAGCGGATAAAGCGCCAGGATCGGGTCTGTGTCGGAGACAATCGCGTTTACATACTCCGGGGGTATAGGAGACGAGAGATGATCTACAGGCGTTACCGCACATGTAACTATTAGCACCAGGTAACACACCAAATACAAGCGTAGTAGCACGAACCAAACACTATCGGCCCACATATATTCGCGCCTGTGTTCGATCATTGCTTTAAACGTCGCTATTACTGCACAGAGCCCCGCCCCGGCCGGAAGGATAAAGTTTGGAGAATAGATAATCCATTGCATTAGGTCAGGTGGCGAGGACCAGGGGGGAGCCAGCTGCGGACCACTGAGAACAGTAATAAAAATAGCGACAAAAACAACGAAGAAGACAAGAAGACGCTGCATCTGCAGCGCACAAGGCCCTAAGTCACGCGGGTTCATCAGTCAAAATAGCTAACTAGCCCATCCTCGGCCGCACGCCGGAACAGATCAATGCGAGACTCTGCAGGACGACCAGATTTCCTGTATTTTTCACGGATTCGGGCAATATATGTGTTAACGGTGTTTTTGGAGACACTCAAAGCATGCGCCACGCAGTCAGAACTCGCGCCGGATGCGTAATGAGTAAGAATTCGTGATTCAAGATCTGACAAATGCTCGGCGACAAAGTCTTCGTCAGCATCTAGGGCTGCAGCCCAGTCTGGAGTTGGAAAGGTTACACCATCAGCAGCGCTCAGAACTGCTTCGACAAGGTCTTCAGGAGGGGCAGACTTACGGATGATAGACAGTGCTCCTCCAGCGATTGCGCGACGTACCAGATATGGGTCATCGCCTGAGGTGTAGACAACTGTGGGAATTCCGTGTTTGTTAATATTCGCGATGTTTTGGTCTGGGGCCGAGCCGTCCGCTAGACGCAAATCTAGTACAGCAACCTGTCCTTCTTCCCAACACACCTCATTAACTGTCGGCGACCAGCTAATAGATACATCAGCACCCTGATTATCAAAAGCAGCTTTAACCCCGAGGCCAACGACGCGGTGATCATCAATAACGACAATCTTTGTGCTAACGTTCTGCATCGTACCTCCCCGTACGTTTAGGCCTCATTTACCGTACTTAGACGGTACTTCAAATCAGTTTAGTTCCGTACAGATAATTTTCTCAATACCGCTACCAAAACATATTTCACGCTATAAATGATTGTCATGAGAAATAACCTGCTTGTCATGTCTGACAACAGACTGTTGACAGCGTCTAAGCATTCTTAGCTGCCCAGGTCTAATACTCATCTAATACTCCCGTGCGCCGGGCCTGTTCATTCAGGCCCGGCGCACGCTTGTTTTTGAATTA
>CALIZH010000180.1 GCA_938028585.1 uncultured Actinomyces sp.
AGCGGTATTCCTCCTCGCTGCGCTCGGGTGCACCCTTCGTGGGAGCGAAGGCGAACCGCGGGTTGTAGGTAAGGGAGACGCGCGAGAGGGGGACATCGACCTCCACCTCATCCGCGAGGCCGTATACATCGGCCCAGTAGCGGTTGTTCTCTGTCTCTAGGCGCTGCGCTTCCTCAGCGGTCTCGCAGCTGCGGCGGTACCAGTCGTCGAAGGCGTCCTGGAGCAGCGAGTACCCGCCGCGCAGGTAGGGCGGCCGCGCGAAGTCCCACGAGGTCTCGCGAGCGTCCCAGTCGGCGCGGAAGATCTCGATCAACCGCTCGACACCCGCCGGATCGAAGGAATCGGATTCGATCCACGGAAGGCTCTTCACCTGGCCAACCTCAAGCATGACGGTCGGGGCAATATACTCGGCTAGCGTCCCCACCACGGCACTGTTCAGGAAACTAAGGTACTTGAGAATGTCACTGGGAGACTCTGAAAAAACCGCCGATCCTTTGTGCCCGAAAAGCGACGATGAATCAAAGAACCTAAACGAAACATCACCACTGGAAACGTTCGACCACGAAACACAGGGCCGGAAGTAGCAATCCGGATTACGAATCACAGATCGCGGCCTGAAGTCCCAGAGTTCGCTGCCGTCCCCCTCCCAGTTGATGACGTAGTCCTGGTTGCCCCACCACTTGCGGAACTCACCGCCCTTGTTGTGCGGGAACCAGCGGGCGCCACTCGCCTTGGCGTCCTCGCGGTCACGGGCGCGCATGTAGGAGCGGTCAGCGCTCACTTCGAACCACTGACGCAGGAAGCGCTCGTTATCTGCGGTCGCAAGCCCTTGCTTCGCGGGCGCAATCTCCCCCAGCGGAGTGCCTTCCGCAAATGCGTCAAGCATTTCCTGGCTTGCCCAATACACGATGGGCCGCCCCGGGATGACCGCGAGGGTCGACGCGGACATCTCGAAGTGCAAATCGTGATCCTTGTTCGTAGCTGCCTCGCGGAGCAACTGGGCTTTCTCGGCTTCATTACGCCCGTCCACGAGGCGCATGTACGCACCGGCACGATCAGCATCACAGCTCGCATTCGTCGTCGTGAATGCAGTCGTTTGGACAACCTCTCCTCCGATCGAATCGAAGGCCCGTGTGCCAAGGTGAGCCATCGAGTCGATGCTCATAGCGGACAATATCCACGGGCGAAGTTCTCGATACGAGTCCAGGAACATCCACGCGTGCATCGTGATCATACCGATCGCACCACGACGCTGTGCCAGGGAGGCGGCACGCTCGATAAACATCGTGCACAGGTCTGTGGAACTGCGCTTGTAGTGTTTGTTCGCGAACCGCTTGAGCGGGTCTTTCACCTTCTTCGTGCCGAGGTACGGCGGGTTTGCAATCAGGGTCGTGTAGCGGCCGTCCTCGAGGATCTCGCACATGT
>CALIZH010000181.1 GCA_938028585.1 uncultured Actinomyces sp.
ACTCGGTCATTTTTCGAGATAGCCCACAAACGTTGCAATTCCAACGGTCGGATGTAACAGTCTGAAATATGTGGAGGGGAATTACGTGCGACATTGCTTCGGTTGGGCGGTCACCCCCTCAAGTTGCGTCCTCGCCGCCACCAAACGGGGGGAATTGCATCATTAGAGGCGCGACACGCCGGCGACACGCCGAAGGGAGGCTCCTAATGGTGCAAAACCCCCATCGCCAGCGGTGCAGCGCAGTGGGCTGCTGCGCAGCATGAAGCACCACAGATGACTGCGGATCTAGCTGTAGCCGCAAATTCTGAAGTTCCTTTGACGCAAGCTCAGATAAATGCGCTTCAGGCGAAGTATGGAGACAAACTTCAAAATCCTTTCTATGTCCAGGCAATGGCTGCTTATTACCGAATGACCCACGGTGGGAAAGACGGCAATTTTACGGACATGATCAATAGGCTGCTTATCAATACCTCTGGTGCGTATCCGCCTATTCGCGGAGAGGTTGCGACTAGGAATGCTTTCGTTGGTACATTGGGAACCGCGTTAGTTCTCTCGACGGGAGGAACTAACGTTTCGGGTAAGTACATAGCAATTAGCGAGGTCTATGAAAAGAGTAAGGGCATGCTTCGGGGGCCTGACGGCAAGACCACTATTGCAGAAATCGTAAAGACGAATGTTCATGAAATTGGTGAAGTCGGGCGAAAGGGTTACTATCGATTCGATTCGGTGGCTGGGCGACCGAAGGTAAATGGTTTCGATATTTTTACCCAAGCTACCGCTTACGCCGGTTTGAATAATCCCGACTTAGCTTTTGGCCAGCAGGTCTTTGACGGGGGGAAGGATTCCCTTGCTACTCAGCTGGTGAAATACCATGACGATGAAAATTGCGGAGAGCACTCCGACTACACGAATTCACGTGTTGAGAGTGCCTATGCGTCTCGCCACCCTCTTTATAGGGGGTCGGCTCAGGCGTCAGCGACGGCGTATTGCTATCCGTTGATTGATGAATCATCCTCGACGGACCTGACGGTAGTTAAACAGTGTACAGATCCCCTTCAGTCGTTGTTTATTCTTTCTGATACTCCGGATTCGATGCAGGTTGAGGGCTTTGCTGCGAAGCATCCTGAACTTGTAAATGCTGAACAGAGCAGATTGGTCTCAGTTCGCTCTTTTTTGAATCAAGAGACGCCGTTTAAAGTAACTGGTGATTGGGATCAACATGGCGGGGCCACGAACGAGAATATTTCGATGACGCGCTATCTAACAGGTAGTTGTGATTATGCTGGAAATGGACTGAGCGTCTTCGCTGATAGAGGAGACGCCTATGGGAAGTTGATCGAAGATACTACTCAACCTCTTGAT
>CALIZH010000182.1 GCA_938028585.1 uncultured Actinomyces sp.
GCGGGCGCGAGCCCTTGCCGGCGCGCACGCGCACGCGCGGGTCGTCGGTTCCGGTATCGCGCCGGGCCATCACTGCGCCTCCTCGATCGGCGAGGCCGGGGCAGGCTGGGGGCTTCCGTGGTCGTTGGCGCTGACCATGGAGTGCCACATGGCCTCGAAGGTGGGCAGCGTCTTGGAGGTGCAGGCGATGTCGTCGACCGTGATGCCGGGCGTCACCAGGCCTAGGATCGCGCCGAAGGTTGTCATGCGGTGATCCGCGTAGGAGCGGATCTGCGCGGCGTGGAGAGGGCGCGGCGTGATAATCAGGCCGTCCTCGGTCTCTTCGGCTTGCCCGCCCGCGCGGTTGATCTCGGCGGCCAAGGCAGCCAGGCGGTCCGTCTCGTGTCCGCGCAGGTGCGCGATGCCGCTCAGGTGCGATGGACTCGAGGCATAGGCGCAGATCGCGGCCAGGGTGGGGGTCAGCTCGCCGACCTCGGCCATCGTGGCCTTGATGCCCGGGTAGTTGCCGGCGCCCGGACCCGTGAGGGTCAGGCCCTCCTCGTCCAGCGTGATGGTCGCGCCCATGTGTCCCAGCAGCGCGCGCCAGGCGTCGCCCGCCTGCGTCGTCGCCCCCGGCCACGCCGGGATGCGCACGCGTCCACCCGTCACCATTGCGGCAGCCAGGAAGGGGCCCGCGTTGGACAGGTCGGGTTCGACGGTGATCTCGCCGCCGCGGGGGCGCGACGGGAAGATGTGCCAGGTCGAGAGATCCGCGCGGCCCTCGTCCACGACCTCCAGGTCGATACCCGCGCCCGCCAAGGAAGCCAGCGTCATCTCCACGTGCGGCATCGACGGGACGACGCCCGGAGCCGACACGAACAGGGGATCGCCCACGAGGGGAGAGACCAGAAGCAGCGCGGACAGGAACTGCGAAGAGGACGAGGAGTCCACCCACGCCTGTGCGCCGAGCGGCGTGTGGATCGGACCCTGGATCGTGAAGGGCAGGTGCCCGCGCTCGCCGTGATAGGTGACGGTCGCCCCCATGCGCACCAGGGCATCCAGGAGCGGGCCGAGCGGGCGCGCGTAGGCCTGCTCGTCCCCATCGAAGAGCGTCTCCTCAGGGGAGAGCGCCGCCAGCGGGGGCAGGAAACGCATGACGGTGCCGGCCAGCCCGCACTCGATGCGACCGCCTCGGGGCGGCAGCGACATCGGGGTGATGCGCAGGGTGCCCGCGCCCTCGTCCTCGACGCGCGCACCCATCACCTCCAAGGCTGCCGCGAACAGGCGCGTGTCGCGCGCATCCAGGGCACCGCGAATGACGGAGGGGGAATCGGCGACGGCCGCGAGGTAGAGGGCGCGCGCCGTGATCGACTTAGACCCCGGCACCTCGACCGTGGCATCCACGGGAAAGGGGGCCAGGGGAGCGGGCCAGGGCGCGCTCACGAAGCGGAGCCGCTCAGACGCTCCACGACCGCGGCCTCAGCCGCAGCGATCGCGCGGCGCTGATCGCGGCGCATCGAACGCGCAACGAGAGCCGACGGCTGGCCGACACGATCCGTCGACGCGAGAAGAACGCCGGCGGCCAGACCCGCCTTGTTGAGCGTGCGGTAGCGGCGACGCTTGATCTGCTCCTTCGACAGGCCTCGCGTCGTGCCCGGCAGAGGAGCATTGACGAGGGCCATCGGCGCGCCGATCGCGGCCAGAGTCAGGGCAGCCACGCGGGGCTTACGACCCAGCGCGAAACGCAGACCCGCGACGACCGTCACCGCGCCCGTCACGCGGGTCGCGACGGCCAACTGCTGATCCGTCAGCGGCTCCAGGCCAACCGCGTCGGTTGCCTTATCGATGAGGGGACGAACGCCCGCGGCGCGCTCCACATGGAAACGCGGATGCATGAGGGCATCAACCCCGTCGGCGATGAACGGGGCGGCGAGCAGGGGACGGGCAACAACGCGCAGCAGATTCATACCCCTATTGTTCGACACCTTTGCCCCCGGGGGAAGCCGAACGGCCCGGCCACTCCCAAACAACGGGGTGAAAGTGGTGCAACGCACAATTGTTGGGGGTTGTGGAATAAAGAGGGGCGTGAGGCGTTGCCCTCAGTATGACCGCCCATCGCCCACTCCCATTCGCGCCGCACGCCCGCGCGACTACGCTGGGAGGCGATGGATACGACAACCCCCTCACCGACGCCGCAGGCACCCGAGCCCGCCCCGGCCTCGTCCGTCCCGGACGGCGCCACGCTCGAGGCGCGCTTCATGGACGAAGCGATGCCCCTCATGAACCAACTCTTCGGCGCGGCACTAGGCATGACCCGCAACCGAGCCGACGCGGAGGACCTGGTTCAGGAGACCTACCTCAAGGCCTACCAGAAGTTCCACCAGTACCAGCCCGGCACCAACATCAAGGCCTGGCTGTACCGGATCCTCACCAACACGTACATCACCAGCTACCGCAAGGCACAGCGCTCGCCCAAGCGCGCCTCCAGCGACACCGTCGAGGACTGGCAGCTCGCCGACGCCGCCTCCCACGCGGAGGTCGGCCTCAAGTCTGCGGAAGTCGAAGCCCTCGAGGCGCTGCCCTCCACGCAGCTGCGCGAGGCCCTCGATTCGCTCTCAGAGGAACACCGGATGGTTGTCCTCATGGCTGACGTTGAAGGTATGAGCTACAAGGAAATCGCCGAAGAACTAGGAGTTCCCATGGGGACCGTCATGAGCCGACTGAACCGGGCGCGCAAGAACCTGCGCTCCGCGCTGGCCGACGTCGCCGCGGAATACGGGATCGGAGGAGCCAAGTGAACACGCGCGTCACCTGCCAGGACGTCCTCGACGCCCTATACGAACTGATCGACTGCGAGGAGTGCGACCGCCGCAGCGGCCTCATCGACGCCGGATCCGTACCCGGTCCCGATGCTCGCGCCCGCGCACTCATGATCAAGCACGTCGCCACCTGCGCGCACTGCACCGACGCCTTGGACGCCGAGCGCCACGTGCGCGCCCTCATGCGCGGCTGCTACGAGACCGAGCAGGCCTCGGATACGCTGCGTGCCCGCGTCGTCGCCTCGATCACCAGCGTGTCCGTCTCCTGGCGCTAAGCGAGCTGCGACAACGCGCGACCGCGTGGCGTTACGTGGGCTGACGAGGCCTGGGCTGCCGCCCGTTTTTCGGTGACCTTCGTCGCCGCGAACGGCCTGTGCCTTGGTGGTTTGGGCCAATGTGTGCAAAAATGCTTCAGTCTAGACAACAAACCCAAGGAGAATGACATGTCGAAGCGGGGTCGTAAGCGTCGCGATCGTCGTAAGCACGGCGCGAACCACGGCAAGCGTCCTAACGCCTGAACCGTGTTTTAAACGGGTGTGGGGTCCGATGCATCGCATCGGACCCCACAGTTTTATCTCCGCTGGATTTTTAGGATTCGGCTTCTTGAGCGCCAATCCACTCAAACCATCCTTGATGCAGAACAAGCCAAGCCATCAGTGCAAAGCCAGACTGTCCGGGCATCGATGCCCCACGGGCACTGCGTACGGATGAAGACGCCATATCTTCAAACCACTGGTCATGAGCGACGAGGGGAGTATAGGTATCAACAAAGGGGATATCTCTGCGTTCACACACCTGTTGACACGACAGTGAAAGTTCTTTCACTGCAGAGGATTGCACACCGGCAAGCGGAGGCGGGCCAACGACCATCGAGGGGATCCCCAAAGTTGATGCTCGGTCAGTAATATTCGCCAAATTGAGGCGCGATCGTGGAGTTGAAATCCCGGCCGGAATATCACTGCATCCAACAGCAATAATCAGTGCGCAAGGCTCGTCGGGAGCAAAGCGATACACGACCTCATCCTCCCAGCGTGCAGCAAGCTGCGAGGTCGTTTCTCCCGGAACAGCCAAGGTCATGACGGTTGGCGGAGAAGGGAACTCGGAGCGTGCCAATACCCGCCCAACCCAACCGAGGCCTCGGGGATCTCCCATGGGGGTAATGAGTTCATCGCCGATAATACAGATTCGCATGATGACCCCTATGCGAAGGCTCGGCGCATGAGCTCCGCGGCCTGTTCGCGGTGCAAGCTTGCTCGCCCGGCGGCGGTGGTTGCGCTCTCTGGACGAGAAACCAGAGTTGGTGCAATTCCTAGCTCGGGGAACAAATTCAATGCGAAGTGAGGCCAAATTCCCTGGTTCTTCGGCTCATCTTGGACCCACAGGAGTTCGGCATTCGGGAATGCAGACAGAACCTGACGGAGCTCCTCAGTAGGAAGCGGATAGAGCTGCTCAACGCGAATAATCGCCGTATTCCACGCACCGCGCTCTTCCCGCTCATGGATCAGGTCGTAGTAGACCCGTCCCGAGCACAAAATCACCCGCGACACGTGGTTTGTATCCACCCGCGAATCGACTTCGCCGTACACGGGAGTGAAGGATCCGGTGGTGAATTCCTCGAGACCCGATGACGCTGCATGTAGACGCAGAAGCTGCTTCGGGGTGAAGGCGATGAGTGGCTTACGAGGCCTCTTGTAGGCCTGAGTGCGCAGCATGTGGAAGTGGTTCGCCGGGGTAGAGGGCTGAACAATCCACATGTTGTTTTCCGCGGCAAGCTGCAGGTATCGCTCGATTCGTGCAGACGAATGGTCTGGACCCTGGCCCTCTTGGCCGTGCGGCAGGAGCATGACCAAGGACGAACGCTGTCCCCACTTTGTTTCCGCGGAAGAAACAAACTCATCGATGACCGTTTGAGCGCCAATCGCGAAGTCTCCAAACTGCGCTTCCCACAAAACCAAAGCTTCAGGGCGCTCGATCGAGTAGCCATACTCATAGGCCAATACCGCATACTCCGACAGCGGCGAATCGAAAACATCGAAGTTTGCCTGGTCGGGAGTAAGGAAGTGTAGGGGAGTGAACTCGCGACCGTCTTTGTGATCGTGCAAAACTGCATGGCGCTGGACGAATGTCGCACGTCGTGCGTCCTCGCCCGAGAGACGAATGGGTGTTCCCTCCATCAACAAAGTGCCAAAGGCTAGGAGCTCCGCGAAACCCCAGTCAATCGGGGCATGACCAGTTGCCATTTCCTGACGCTTCTGGCACAGCTTCTCAAGCTTGGGGTGCACGGTGAAATCAGGCGGGAAATTCACGTAGGCATCACCAATACGCTCGAGCGTCTCGGGGCTGACTGCCGAAGACCAGCCAATCATCATTCCCGCGCCGGGAAGCTGGCTTTCGGGGACCTGCCACTGATCATCTTCCAAGTGGTGCTCTTGCTGCGGGGCCCAACCGTGCTCACGGGTGTGCTCAAGGATTTCGCTGAGCTCGGCCTCGTAGGCGCGGATTGAGGCGCGGGCTTCTTCATCGGTCAACTGACCACGGCCAACTAGGTTGCGAATGTAAACCTCACGGGTGGACGGAAGCTGTGAAATGAGCGAGTACATGACCGGTTGCGTCATTGAGGGATCGTCGCCCTCATTGTGGCCGCGACGGCGGTAACAGGTCATGTCGATGATGACATCCTTGTGGAAAGCCTCGCGGAAATCCAAAGCCAATGCAGCCACGCGGACTACGGCCTCGGGATCATCACCATTGACATGGAAGATCGGGACCTGCAGTCCCTTGGCCAAATCGGTTGGGTAGCGCGTTGAACGACCTGAAGCTGGACCGGTTGTAAAACCAATCTGGTTGTTCACAATGACGTGAATGGTTCCGCCAGTGCGGTAGCCGGTCAGCTGAGACATATTGAGAGTCTCTTGAACGACACCCTGGCCAATGAAGGCAGCATCACCGTGAATGAGTAGCGGAACCACGGGAAAATCAGGATCACCCAAGACATCTTGCTTCGCGCGAACAATGCCCTCGAGGACGCCGTCAGCGGCCTCGAGATGCGAGGGATTTGCCGCAAGAGAAATCTTCGTTGCTACGCCGTCTTCAGAGGAATATACGCCTTCGGTACCCAGGTGATACTTGACGTCGCCAGAGCCTTGGACAGTGCGCGGATCCTGATTTCCTTCGAACTCGGAGAAAATCTGGGCATAGCTCTTGCCAGCAAGGTTTGCCAGAACATTCAAGCGTCCGCGGTGAGCCATTGCAATGGCAACCTCGTGGATCCCTCGGTGTGCGGCCTTATTCAAGATCTCGTCCAAAAGCGGGATCAGCGACTCCCCGCCTTCCAAAGAGAAACGCTTCTGGCCCAAGTATTTTGTCTGCAAGAACTCTTCGAAAGCCTCAGCGTGAATGAGCGTCGACAGAATATGGCGCTGTTCCTTAGCGGAAGGAGCTTCAAAGGGGCCTTCAATGCGTTCTTGGACCCACTGTCGCTGGTTCGGGTCCTGAATGTGCATGTATTCGATGCCGATAGAACGAATATAGGTATCGTGCAGGCGGGCAAGCAGATCGCGAAGTAGCATCTGCTCGCTTCCACCGAAGCCACCCGTGGGGAATGAACGATCCAAGTCCCACACAGTCAAGCCGTAGGTTGAAAGGTTCAAATCGGGGTGGCGGCGGACGCGATAAGCCAAGGGGTCGGTATCTGCTGCCAAATGGCCTCGTGAACGGTAGGCCTGGATGAGCTCAGCAATACGAGCGGGCTTGCCCTTTTCGCGCTCCAGATCGTATTCGAAGTCTGCTTCCCACGTGTAGGGAGGAACTGGGATATGAAGCGCTGTAAACACGCGGTCGAAGAAACCGTCGCGTCCACTGAGTTTGAGATCAAGGAGGCGCAGGAAATCACCCGAAGCGGCGCCCTGGATCACGCGATGGTCGTAGGTCGAGGAGACGAACATCGTCTTGCCAATGCCCAAAAGGGCGAGTTTGCGCGGAGAAACTCCAGCAAATTCCGCGGGGTAATCCATTGCGCCTACGCCGATGATGGCACCTTGACCATTCATCAGACGCGGAACGGAAGTTGTTGTTCCAATGGTTCCGGGGTTTGTGAGCGTGACCGTCGCGCCCTGGTAGTCTTCAGCGCTGAGTGAGCCAGCTTTCGCGCGTGAAATGATGTCCTGATAGGCCTCGACGAAACCGGTGAAGGTGAGGGTATCGGCATCATGAATGACGGGGACAACAAGTCGGCGTTCACCCGCGTGCTGGATATCGATCGCCAGTCCAAAACCGACGTGTGCGCGTTCGTCGATAGCTGGCTTGCCATCGTTGAGTGAGTAGCGGACATTCATCTGCGGCATTTCGCAGAGCGCCTCGACAATCGCGTAGCCGATGAGGTGGGTGAATGAAACCTTGCCGCCGACCGTGCGTGCAAGATGCGCATTGATGACCGCTCGATTTTCAATGAGGATCTTTGCCGCAATCTGACGTTGGGAAGTTGCTGTTGGGATCGTGAGTGACTCATCCATGTTGCGAGCCGTTGCGCGAGCAATGCCCTTCAACACATGGAGTTCATCTTGGGTCTCTGCCTGTTCTGACAAAGACGAGGCAACTGGGGAAATATGGTGAATGCGCGCATAGGGTGACGAGGCCTGGGCGGATTGCGCCGGAGGAGCGGGAGGAAGGTCGGAGCGCGTCACCGAAACTTCCGGCTGCTCCGTTGCCGGATTGTCCTCGTGAGCAGCCAAAGCAGCCTCAGCACTGACGACCGCGGTGGGCTGAGTGGGGAGAGGAGCCTGGCTTCGATGGAGCTGTGCCGGGAGGGTATCACCCTCAAAATAGGCGCGCCAAGACGCATCGACACTGAGTGGATCGGTCAACCACTGCTGACGCATTTGTTGAACCCATTCGTGTGAACGTGGGGAATCCGCCACCGTTACACCATCCTTTTCCCTGAACACGGCCATGTGAGTCTTGACATTATTTTAGGCCCTCACGTCCAGAATGCCCTTTCCTACGTGGGCCTTTCTCACACTTCGAAGATGGGTGGGTCCAGATAGACTGGAAGAACCATGGATAGTGACAGTTGTTGCCCTGACCAAAGTTCGATGTGTGTTCACCACCAAATGGTGGGAGGCCAGCGTGCTTTTTGATATCGCAATGCTCCTTTTAGGAGTGATCCTCACTGCGGGTACCTTCATCTTTGTTTCCGCAGAATTTTCTCTTGTTGCCCTTGACCAGGCCGTCGTCGAAAGTCGTGCAGCTGCGGGTGACGCCCGGGCACGTCAGGTGGGACAGGCCATTAAGAACCTCTCGACTCAACTTTCGGGTTCGCAGGTTGGCATCACCTTAACGACGATTCTCTTGGGGTATACCACGCAATCGGCGCTCGCGGATCTTCTCGCGAAGGCGGGCATCGGACTCGGGCTATCAACTGCTATTTCTTCGGCTGTTGGAGTGGGTGTCGCGGCGGTCATCATCAATGTGATGTCCATGGTTTTTGGTGAGCTTGTTCCGAAAAACCTAGCACTGGCCCATCCCCTGAAGACCGCGGGACGTATTGTCCCCTTTAACACGCTCTTCACTGTGATCTTCAAGCCGGTGATTGTTGTCCTGAATTCCTCCGCCAATGGGATATTGCGTCTTCTGGGAGTAGAACCCCAAGAAGAGCTTTCATCTGCACGATCGGCATCAGAATTAGCTGCGATGGTTCGCCACTCGGCCCAAGAAGGGACATTGGATACCTCGACGGCCTCGCTATTTACGAATTCCATCCGCATCACTGAACTCACTGCCGTGGATGTTATGACCGATCGCGGGCTTCTTCACACGATTCCCGATGATGCCTATGCCTCTGATGTCGTTCGTGCCGCGCGCGAAACCGGGCATTCTCGTTTCCCTGTGATTGGCGAGGATCGTGACGACATCATCGGTTTTGTCTCATTGCGCAGGGCTGTTGCGGTTCCCTATGAGAAGCGTGATGAGGTTCCGGTCCTCTCGTCCTCTCTTTTGGCAGATGCCCCACGCGTCCCTGAGACCTTAGATCTGGCGACCCTTTTGGTTCAGTTGCGTGAAGAAGGCTTGCAGATGGCAGTGGTCGTTGATGAGTACGGTGGTGTTTCCGGAATTGTCACTCTCGAAGACGTCGTCGAGGAGATCGTTGGTGATGTTGCTGATGAACACGATCAACGTCGCCTAGGTATTCGTCCTCGTCCTGATGGGTCCTACCTTGTTCCGGGGCGTCTGCGGATTGATGAACTCGCACAAAAGATTAAGATTTTCCTTCCTGATGATGGGCCATATGACACTCTTGCAGGCCTGATCATGACTGAGCTGGGAACGATCCCACAGGTTGGAGATCGATGCGAAGTTGCTGGCGTGCGCCTCGAGGTGATTCAGATGATGGGCAGGCGTGTCATGCAGGTGAGCATTGTTCCGCCCGTTCACGAGGCCGAAGGTGAGGTGCTCCTGTGAATAGCACCCTTGCTTTAGTCCTCACCCTTCTTTTGCTGGCGATGAATGCCTTCTTCGTCGCGGGCGAATTTGCGACGACTTCCTCCAGGCGTTCCCAGATTGAGCCTTTGGTGGAAGAGGGAGTTCGAGGATCGCGTCATGCGCTTTTTGCCTTAGAGCACGTGTCCTTGATGCTGGCAATCTGTCAGTTGGGCGTGACCGTAGCTTCAACCTCTTTGGGTGTGGTTGCTGAACCAACTTTTGCCGCAATGGTTGAGGGACCCATGGAAAAATGGGGGCTGCCGCATTCGTGGATACACGTCGTTGGCTTCACCTTTTCTTTGGTCTTAGTGCTGTTCCTCCACGTTGTCTTCGGCGAAATGGTTCCGAAGAACCTTTCAATTGCGAATCCACAGCGTCTTCTTCTTGTCCTTGCGCCGATTCTGGTCAATATCGGCCATGTCATTCGCCCGATCATTCACGCTATGGATCACCTGGCAAATTGGTTCTTACGCGTAGCGGGAGTTGAACCAAAGTCAGAGATTTCTGCGACCTTTACCATCGAAGAGATGGCGACCATCGTTGAGCATTCTCAGCAAGAGGGAATGATTGATGATGATCTGGGCTTGCTCTCTGGAACCTTAGAGTTTTCTACTGAGAACGCCTCCGATGTCATGGTTCCGCTGAGCGAATTGGTGATTCTGAGTGCTGAGTGCACTCCCGAGGACGTTGAGAAGGAAGTCGCGCGTACAGGTTTCTCGCGATTCCCCGTTGCCGACGACTCCGGAGTGCTGAGCGGATATATTCACCTCAAGGACGTCTTGTATGCCGAGGGCGCTGAGCGATTCGAACCTGTCACTTCATGGAGAATCCGCAAGATGGAAGCGGTCTCTATGGAAGCTGAGGTCGAAGATGCTCTGCGCCATATGCAGCGCGCGGGCGCCCACCTCGCAGAGGTCATTGGGAAGGACGGAAACGTTCAAGGAGTGCTCTTCCTTGAAGATATTCTTGAGCGTCTTGTCGGAGAGGTCCGCGATGCACTCCAACGCGATTCGCTTCCGGGGGCTCATCGCCAAGCATGAGCGCTAGGACACAAGTACCTGCGTGAGTGAAAAATATTTGGGATGATTAAAAAGCTATGACGACACCAGTACCGAACTTACCCACGCGACGCCAGCGCGCCCACGAGCGCGCGCAGCATGCGCAGGTTGATGCTGCCCAGGTTCTTCCCGCTGAGCCCCGGGGACGTAAGCGCGGTAGAGCTGCTCGCCTTCTTGTGCGTTCCAGTGTTCTTCTTGCTTTAGGTGCAATGACCATTGCGGTTCCGCTCAGTGGTTTTCTTCGTCCCGACGTTTCAATCTCTATTCCTTCGCGTCAGTTCGGCGCAGCAATTGGTTCGCAATCGTGGGCCTCTGATTCTCAAGCTGTCTCGCTTTCTTCCGGCCTCAATGCCCAGGTCGATGCTGCCTCGCGATCGCGGGTGCGTTCGCCGCTCATGGTTCAATGCGTCGGTGATGGGGGCGGTGCGGCTGACGGTACGCGCACTTTGACGAAGGCGGACACGATCTACTGGCCTCTTCAAGAGGGGACCTACCAAATCACCTCGCCTTTCTCGATGCGCATTTCACCGGTCTCGGGAACCATGCTCATGCATGAAGGCGTCGATATGGCCGCCCCGCTTGGGACTCCCATTCATGCGGTATTCGCTGGAGAGGTGACGGAAGTTTCAGAGAATTCTCGTTCTGGAGCTCTTGTGACGATTCGTCACACCGCCAGTGATGGAAGCGTGTTCTATTCTGCTTACCTTCATCAGTACATGAAGGATATTAAAGTCAAGGTCGGCCAGCAGGTTTCAGCTGGCGAGCAAATTGGAGCCGTTGGATCAAATGGCTGGTCTACGGGACCGCACCTTCACTTTGAGATTCATAATTCTTCAGATCAACCAGTTGATCCGGAGGCATGGATGGCCGACCATAAGGCGGTCCACATCGGTAAGGAGTGCTAAGCATGTATCGGGTTGTGGGCGATGGGCCGATTATTCTTGCGCATCGAGGCGGGGGAGCAGAAGGACCTGAGAACACCCCAGAAGCTTTTGAGGCGCTACGTAATATTCAGGTTTACCACGTTGAAACTGACGCGCATTTAAGTGCCGATGGTCAGGTTGTTCTCAACCACGATCCCGAGGTTGATCGTACGTATCCAGCAAGCGGCAAAATCCGTGAAATGAACTGGAGTGAGCTGCGCGAATTGCGTGGTGTTGATGGTGGGCGAATGATCCGCTTGGCCGAGGCCTTGGATGAGTTCCCCGACATGTATTTCAATATCGACGCAAAGAGCGAGGAAGTTGCGCTTCCTTTGCTTGAAGTTATTCATGAACACGATGCGCTTGGACGTGTCTTAGTCGCTTCCTTTGATGAATCACGGCTGCGTCGCTTGCGTCGTTTGGAGCCGCGTCTGGTCACATCAGTGGGCGTTGGTGCGGTTACTCGTCTTGTTGCAGCTTCACAGCTCGCGCAGCCTGCCAGACGTCTTCTTGTCCCAGGACCTCTTGAAGGGGTCTGGGCGGTTCAAGTTCCTGAGAAGATGGGGGCGATTCGAGTCGTGGATCGACGCTTTGTCGCTACGGCGCATGCCTTGGGGTGTGCCGTGCATGTCTGGACCGTCAACGAGGAAGAGCAGATGCATCGTCTACTAGATCTTGGCGTTGATGGAATCATCACGGACTATCCCACAAGGGCTCGCAAGGTTCTTGAAGAACGAGGTCAGTGGCATCCGATTGCACCGGCAAATGCCGAATAGACCCCGATAGAGAAGCATAAAGCTTGTGGGAGGCACCCGAGGTGCCTCCCACAAGCTTGTCTATGACGATGTTGCCTTAACGCTTAGGCATCAATGCCATGAGTGTGGGTTGCCAACTCAATGGTCCGAGCGCGTGCGATTCGCCAGAATGAAATCCCCACCAATACGACGGCCACTGCGATACCTGCGATGCGGACCCAGCCACTGCCGATGAAGATCATTGCCATCGCCGCAAGTTCGGGAACAAGCAACATGAATGAATCCACAATGTAGCGACCGAAACTGGGCATTTCGACGCCGTCGGCCTCGGCCACGGACTTGACCATGAAGTTCGGACCATTGCCAATGTATGTAATAGCGCCGCAGAAAACTGCGCCCAAGGAGATCGGGATCAGATAGGCCTCGGGAACTCCGGCAATGAGCGTTCCATCCCCGCCCAAGGTCTTTGCCATTTCAAAGAAAGTCATGTAGGTCGGAGCATTGTCCAAGATCGAGGACAAGGACCCGGTGAAGAGGAAGAAAGTTCCGCGGTTGAGG
>CALIZH010000183.1 GCA_938028585.1 uncultured Actinomyces sp.
CCTGAACGATCTTCGGCACGATGTGCTCGGGCTTGCCTTCCTCAAGGGTGATCTTCTCGAGGGTTGCGCGCTCCTTGTCAAGGACATCGGCAGGAACCGAGTCGCGATCGAGGTAGGCAGGCATGTAAGCGGCGACGTGCATCGCGATATCGTGGGCAACGCCTGCACCTGCTGCGTCGGTAACGACAAAGACACCAACCTGCGGAGGCAGGTCAGGGCTGGTCTGGTGCAGGTAGAGATCAACGTTCTCGCCCTCAACGCGGATCACGCGGCGGATCTCAAGCTTTTCGCCGATGACAGCGGCCATAGCATCAAGCTGATCCTTAACGGTGGAGTCGCCCATGGGGGCTGCAAGCAGCGAGTCAACATCAGAAGCACCGGAAGCAACTGCGGCTTCGAGTACTGACTTAGCGAAGTCAATGAACTTCTCGTTCTTGGCGACGAAGTCGGTCTCGGAGTTGACCTCGACCATGACGCCCACGCCGTCCTGGACGGATGCGGCGAGCAGACCTGCGGATGCCTGACGGCCTTCGCGCTTGGACAGAGACTTCAGACCCTTGAGGCGAATGATTTCGAGAGCCTTCTCGGCATCGCCATCGGCTTCCTGGAGAGCCTTCTTGACGTCCATCATGCCTGCGCCGGTCTTCTCGCGCAGAGCCTTCACATCAGCGGCAGTGAAATTAGCCATTACTGAATTCCTTTCTCAGCTCAGTCCTGTGCAGGCTTTTCGGACTCTTCGGCAACGGCTTCTGCTGCGGACTCGTCAGCCGCAACTTCACCTTCGAGGAGTTCGCGTTCCCACTCAGCCAGAGGCTCAACTGTGGAGGAATCCTCAGAAGCATTCTTACGGCCGGCGCTGCGTGCAAGCAGGCCTTCAGCAACTGCGTCTGCAATCACGCGGGTCAGCAGTGCAACCGCGCGAATCGCGTCGTCGTTGCCGGGAATGCGGTAGTCGACCTCATCCGGATCAGCATTGGTGTCCAGAATGGCAACGATCGGGATGTTGAGCTTGCGAGCTTCGGAAACAGCGAGGTGTTCCTTCTTGGGGTCAACGATCCACACTGCGGAAGGAACCTTGGCCATATCGCGGATACCACCGAGGGTGCGAGCGAGCTTGTCCTTCTCGCGACGCATCATCAGCAGTTCCTTCTTGGTGCGGCCGGAAGAGGCAACATCATCAAAGTCGATCTGCTCAAGTTCCTTCAGGCGCTGGAGGCGCTTGGAAACGGTGGAGAAGTTGGTGAGCATACCACCGAGCCAGCGGTGGTTCACATAGGGCATGCCAACGCGCTGTGCCTGCTCGGCGACAGCTTCCTGTGCCTGCTTCTTGGTGCCAACGAAGAGGATGGTTCCGCCGTGTGCAACGGTTTCCTTGACGAAGTCGAAGGCGATATCGATATCGGCAATGGTCTGCTCGAGGTCGATGATGTAGATGCCGTTACGCTCGGTCAGAATGAAGCGCTTCATCTTCGGGTTCCAACGACGGGTCTGGTGCCCGAAGTGAACGCCAGATTCCAGAAGCTGGCGCATGGTGACGATTGCCATTGCATCGTCCTTTCCCCGCTGAGCGGGATCATGGGGTTTCCCCCGGTTTTCTCGGTTAATGTGCCTTTCGGCCCTGGTGCCATGACGTTGCGACCCATAGGACCGTGACGCAACTGCCCCGGCACTTTCACTTCCGTGAGGTGCTCGGAAAATGGCACGCGAAGTCATCCGCATAGCGAATGCTGTTCAATCCTACCGTATTCATCACTGGGATTCGGCTTTCAGAAGGTTCACAATGACGAAATTCAGCTTGTGATTGCTCACTTTTTATCCACAGGGCGTACGCGCTCTCCGTGTTTTCCACAGATTCAAGCATGCTCATGCATACAGACGATTTTTAAAGAGATCGTTGTCTATGGCGATATTTCCTGATCTTCGCAAGATGCTGACACACATAGGGCTGGTGGCATTCCTCGTTTTCGGATTTCTAGTCCACCCAACATATGGTGCCGCCCCGCCCCATTCCACTTCGCAGTGGCACCAGCCTTTCAGAGGCGGCTTCACCCTGGTTAAAGCTTTTAACCCACCGGATAGCCCCTGGCTGAGTGGATCTCGGGGAGTATGGCTCAACCTCCATAACCCACAAGGAATAATCGAATCACCATGCGACGGCAGGGTGATCTACAGCGCCGAGCTCGCTGGTCGAAAGGTTCTTTCAATTGACTGCGGCGGGATCCATTCGACTTTCGAACCGGTGGTTACCACTCTGCACACCGGCCAACACGTGACACGTGGAGAGCAAATTGCGTCAGTTCCTCCCTTAGGGAGCGAATGGACAAGCACATCTATTCGAGAGGGAGAGATTCACTGGGGCGCGAAAGTCTCGCGCACTCGATATATCAACCCGTTGCGAATGCTCACTGGGCACCCCAGACTTAAAACCCTTTGAACACACTAGGCCCGAGGGTGCGCTTGTCGATAAATCGCACTCAGACGCTGGGCATCAACATGCGTATACCTCTGCGTCGTCTGAAGTGAGGAATGCCCAAGCATCTCTTGCACCGCCCGAAGATCGGCTCCCCCACCCAAAATATGCGTTGCCGCGGTATGCCGAAGGGCGTGAGGTGCAATATCTCGAACTCCAGCGCGTGCACACATCCGGTGGAGCATTCCTCGGATTACGCGCGGATCGATACGTTTACCTTTGTCACCGACAAAGAGCGCCTTCCCTGCTTCTGGATGGGCAAGCTCTTGCCTTGGCCCATTGAGCCAACGCTGAAGGGCGTTGAGACAAGTTCGAGTAAACGGAACAATGCGTTCCTTGTTTCCTTTACCGATCACGCGAAGGGTCATTCCCTGTTGATCAACCGAAGTCGTATCCAAGGAGCAGACTTCGCTCACACGTATTCCAGTTGCGTAAATGGTCTCCAGAATTGCCCAATCTCGTACGGTTGCCGGCGAGGGATCATCACTTGCTTGGCGCGCAGCACATGCGAGGAGGCGTTCAGTGTCAGAAACTGTTTGGACCTGAGGAAGCTTCTGATCACCGCGAGCGCTGGTCACGAGTAGCCCAGGGTCAGTTGTGAGATAACCCCGGCGGTGCGCCCACGCCGTGAATGAGCGTATCGAGGCAGTCTTCCGTGACACAGTTGACCGCGAGTTCCCCTTGCGAAGTTCATCTGCAAGCCACATACGAATTGCGCGCAAGGTAACGACGTCATTGACGTTTTCTACTGTGACCTCTTCAGTACCGGAATCTTGAAGAAATGAGTGCAAGTCTGCGATATAGGCACGCAAGGTATGCGGAGAAAATGCGGCATTAGCGCGCAGGTAGGTTTCCCACGCCTCCAGCAGTCTTTCCTCCATACCGTGCAGTTTAGCGATGAGGGGTTTTACTTCGGTGCCAGCCGCGCTCATCGTTTGCGACATAACCTTCTAATTGAAGTCGAACAAGCGCGATCTTCACGCTCTCCTCATCCAGACCAGCAGCAACTGCCGCTCTTTCAATCGTCATTGAACGCCTCTGCGGAAGCGCCTCAAATACTCTACGCATCAGCGGTTCGAGCGCATCGACCCCATCATCGGGAGCTGTTGGGTCCCCAAAGAGTGGCATTTGGTTTTCTTCAGGAAGCTTCTCCCCAATCATGTCGATGATATCTGCCCAATCGCGAACGATTATCCCGCCATTACGTAACAGTTCGTGGACGCCTCGTGAAGCCTCTGAATAGACAGAGCCAGGAACTCCGCCAACGGGGGTCCCCATCTCAAGTGCCCAACGCGCAGTTGCTAGTGCACCCGAACGTGGAGAAGCCTCGACGACGACAACCCCAGCGGCAGCTGCAGCGATCAGGCGGTTCCTTCCTAAGAAGCGCCACTTAGCGGGCCGGAAAGTGCACGGGACTTCGGATACTAACGCCCCTCCACACCTCAGAATCGCACGAAAAAGATCGCTATTGCTGGCTGGGTAGAGGTTTCCTAATCCGCCAGCCATATAGGCGCAGGTCTGGCCTCGAACATTAACGCTTCCCTGGTGCACCGCGGTATCTATTCCTATTGCTCCGCCCGAGATTGTCCCATACCCACGATGAGATAGCTCCGAAGCCAGTTCACCAGCTACTTCGTTTCCATAGTGCGATGAGGCTCGAGCACCAACGATTGCGATAGAGGGGGACTTCGGCATCTCTCCGATGACCCAGAGTATTCGAGGCTGCCCCTCCCCTAGTTTTTCAAACCCACGTGGCCAGTCAGGATCGCTCGGAAGAACAAGACGCCCACCGATTTTATTTAAGATTTCCAATTCAACGTGTGGATTCGCAGCCAAAGCGCGCGGCCGCCATCGCTTCCAGCAGGAACGAAATACTTCTTCCTCGTTTCTTAAGCACTGAGGGATTACGGGCGCCGGGGCTAAAATCCACGATTTTGCTTCTTCGTCTCCCAAACGCTGTCGTAAAAGATCAAGGTGCATATCCGATGGTTCGCTCACGCTATTCCACCAGATTTCGTCGAGTAGTTCGGGTGTCTTATCCGATTCCATAGTTCTCCCCTCCTTGCCTGAGCTGGAGAGCAGCAGAGAACTCATCCAGTCCAATCGAGTTTTTTCCCGAATAATCTGCGCAGGTCCACATCAGTCGCAGTAAGCGATCCGCTCCCCTCATTGAGAGCCGACCTTGATCAACTGAGTGATCGATCATGCTCAGGATCTGATCCGAAGGTGGGTGAAGCGATCGAATCCACGAGCCGGCAACATCCCGATTCAGTCGCCATTGAGTATCTCTGAGCCGATGAGCAGCTCGTTCACGCGCTTCGCAGACCTTGTCTTTGAGTGAATATGAGGTGAAGTGAGATGCACAAGCAAGATCAGCCTGGCTTGGAACACGCATTGACAGTGTGATGTCAATGCGATCAATCAGAGGTCCCGAAAGACGTGCCAGGTAACGCCTCCTTTGGATGGAAGAACAGGAACACGAACGGATTCGTCCGCCCAGGTGCCCACACGGACAGGGATTTGTTGCCATCACCAATTGGAAAGAAGCCGGGTAACGCGCCGTATGTCCTGAACGCTGGATACGCACCCACCCTGACTCCAGTGGTTGTCGAAGAGAATCCAGAACTGCCGGCGCAAATTCTGTCGCTTCATCAAGAAACAGAATTCCTGCATGTGCCAATGAAGCGGCACCTGGACGGATAAGACCGCTGCCTCCACCGACCATTGCAGGGATCGACATCGAGTGATGCGGAGCTTGAAATGGAGGTTCTGTCAGTAATTCTCCGCTACTCAGGTCCCCGGCGATCGAATGAATAGCGCTAGCAGTTAAGGCATCGCTCTGCTCGAGCTCAGGAAGGATTGAAGGAAGTCTGGAAGCCATCATCGTCTTCCCGCTTCCAGGTTCCCCAATCATCATGAGATGATGGCCGCCCGAGGCCGCGATGGCGACAGCCTCGATGGCGCAGTTGTGTCCGCGTACTTGAGAAAAGTCGCTCGCTCCCCCACTTCGCATTTTTTCTTCCGCGGTGTTTTTATGCACCGATTCTTCAGCGACTCGCCCAAGTACTGGCGCTCGTTTTGCCTGCCCACCGAATGCCTGGACAAAGTCCGCGAGGTGCGCGAATGCGCACACTTCTATCCCTGGAACGAGTTGGGCTTCATTTCGTGCCTCAAGAGGAACGAATACTCGGGTAATACCCGATCGTCGCGCCGAAATTACCGCGGGCAAAATTCCCGGAAGAGTATGCAGACTGCCATCCAAAGCAAGTTCACCAATGAAGACTTCACCTGCAACTCCTGCGCTTCGGATCTTAGAAGTCGCCAGAAGTATCGAGGCGGCGATGGAGAAATCAAATCCGGAGCCCGATTTTGGTAGCCCGGCGGGAGAAAGTCCGACCGTCACGTGTCGGTCGAGAACTTCCAACTCACAAGCCTGAAGCGCTGAGCGAACACGATCGCGCGATTCTCTTAAGGATGCATCCGGAAGCCCAACTAGAGTGAAATTCACTAACCCGCGGCCCACGTGCGTTTCAACGTCGACGATATTTCCATCTAGGCCCACCAGAGCAATTGCGCGAGTACGCGCAAGCGAAGAAGTCATGCGATCCCCCTGAGCCATTCGATCTTCGGGGGATATCGCAAGAAATCTACAGTTCCGCCTTCTCGCAGTTCTTGTCCGCAGGCTCTAGGCACCGTCAACGCGATAATGTCGATACGCAGTTTTGAGAAGAGCCTGCGCTGGCGAGCCCACTGGGCCGCAAGCCGGCGGAGTTTCAGCACCTTCCGTGTATCAATTGATTCGAGTGCACTACCGTAGCCGATACCGACGCGAGTGCGAACCTCGACAACGACTGCGGTATTTCCTTCGCGAGCAAGAATGTCGAGCTCTCCACGGTTTGAGTCGCGCCAATTCCGTTCAAGAACTTCTAGTCCTTGTTCTTCAATGAAACGACAAGCATAGTCTTCCCCCGCTTGACCAAGGTATTTTCTGTAGTCCAACACAGCTCCTTCCCACTGAAGGAAGGATGACAAAACAGGGATTACAGGGAAGTGCTCACATGAAATTCTGTGGAAAACACCGATGAGGTGTCAGCCCTGTGGACAATGCGTCCACCGAGACAACGAGATGCTCAGCAGACAATGAAGCACGCATCGGATGACCCGACACGTGCTTTCCTCTAGCAACACCAACTTAAGCGAGAGGTAGCTCAGGCTTATTGAGTTCCTCGACGTTGACATCCTTGTAGGTAACGACGCGCACTGAGTGTACGAATCGCGAGGAACGGTAAATATCCCAGACCCATGCATCGGTCAGGGTCAATTCAAAAAAGATATCCCCGCCAACGGGACGAGCCTGCACATCGACGTGGTTACACAGGTAGAAGCGGCGCTCAGTTTCGACGACATACTTGAACAAACCAATGACATCGCGATATTCGCGAAACAGTTCAAGTTCGAGGTTATTTTCATACGATTCGATATCGCCAGCCATGATCGCCTCCTGTGTTGCTCCCAGTATCTTAGAGCGCGACCGAGTAATTCAGCTTTCGACACCCGGGAGCCGCCATGAGCGCCGGTGAAGCTCCGAGGGCCCCAAACGCTTCAAAGCATCGACATGAGCGGCCGAAGAATAGCCTTTGTTCGATGCCCATCCATATCCCGGGTCCTCGTATTCTTCCATCAAGCGATCGCGAAAAACTTTCGCAGCAACTGAAGCAGCAGACACCGTCGCACACGATGCATCCGCCTTAACACGAGTAAGAACCTTTGGTGTAGAGACTGCGGGATAAAGCGGACCATCAAGATCATCAAATAGATCCGGAGAATCGCTGAGCCAATCGTGGCTTCCATCCAAAATGACAAGATCTGCTTGAAAACCACGATCGGATGCGGCCTTCAACGCACGCCGTCCGGCGAGTCGAAGCGCAGCGATAATCCCAAAACGATCGATCTCATCATTGCTTGCCTGACCAATTTGAATGCAGGGGCTCCACTGAAACACAGGCTCGAATAAAGCCTCGCGGGCGCGAAGAGTGAGCATCTTCGAATCAGCGAGCCCCGGAAGAACTGGAATCCCGGTAGGAGGAGCGAAAGCCAAGCCGACGCATACCGGACCGGCAAGAGATCCGCGTCCAACCTCGTCCATGCCGGCGACCACGCCGAAACTGCCTTGGAGCTCTTCTTCCCACTCACGGGTGGGAGTAATTTTGGACGAGCGCCTCGGGGCTTCTGTGCGGCTCGAGGAAGTCTGCTTGGATGCGTTCATTTCGCATTGGGGACGTCAGCGAAGACCGAGCGATCCCCCAACCAACTGAGGCGTTTGCTCGGCCAAATTACTGCGAAAGCACGCCCGACTACTGCACTTTCAGGCACGTATGGGGTTTGCCCATTCCCCATGTGATAACGAGAATCCGCAGAATTTGAGCGATTATCTCCCATAACCCACAGAGAGCCTTCAGGAACAGTGATGTCGAAAGTTATTGACGAGGCCGCACCCTGGTTGGCAATGTAGGGTTCGGTGATCGTGACGCCATTGACCTGAAGCTTGCCATCTGCCGTACAGCAAGTCACGTGATCGCCGCCTAGACCGATCACTCGCTTCACTAAGGTTTGTTCTCCACCTGCCGGAAGCAATCCGGTAAATTCAGCCACTTTTCGCAAAGGCGAAGAGCTATCTGTTTCGCTCTTGGCAAGCCATCCCAACGTGTCGTCAAAAACGACAACGTCTCCGCGCTTGATGTCTCCCGTAAAGTGGGAAACACGAGATACTGCGATGCGGTCTTTTTCAACCAGAGTATTACGCATCGATGCAGAAGGGATCCAAAAGACCTGCACAAGGAAGGCGCGTAGAAGCGAAGAGATCACCAAGGCGCAGACGATAATAACCGCAAGCTCACGCAGCCAGTTGAATGGGTTCTTCCGTGCCCGACGTTCTTCGCGCTCGATGTCCTTAATCGAAGGGCCGTGAGCGACCGGCATTCGGACGGCTCTCCCACGTGCGCCTGATCGACTCATAAACAGATCCCTTTCCTATGTCTACCGTAAATTCTCACACGTATGCGAAAACCCGGCATCCTTAAGGATACCGGGCTTATATCGCGAGCGAGTGTCACTCGGCAGATCCGGAGCGGTGCTCCTTGATCTTTGCGGCCTTACCGTGGCGCTCACGCAGGTAGTAGAGCTTTGCGCGGCGCACGTCGCCCTTGGTCACGACCTCGATCTTGTCGATCGTGGGTGCGTGCAGGGGGAAGGTACGCTCAACACCGACACCGAAGGAAACCTTGCGGACGGTGAAAGTTTCGGAAACACCGTGGCCACGGCGTGCGATAACAACGCCCTGGAAAACCTGGATACGTGAGCGGTTACCTTCGATAACCTTCACGTGAACCTTAACGGTATCGCCTGCACGGAAAGCAGGGATGTCTTCGCGCAGCGATGCTGCATCGACGGCGTCCAGCTTTTGCATTTTCACTCCTTGACGCTTCTGCCGCAGGTCAGTCACGTCTTTTCGGCAGGTCAAGCCTGCGTTTCTTCATGTATCTGCATGATCCGGCGGCCCCCCACGGCAGGCTACGCCACACACAGACCGTTTAATTTTGCCACAGCTCAGGTACTAAAGAACACCCCGAAAGCCCAGAAGTGTGAGCACCAAGCGGTGATTTCGCTAACTCTCCTTGGGACGAATCATGACGACGTCGGTGGCCTCGGTATTGGCACTCAAACGGAAACGACGCCTTCCTGCCTTTTTAAAACCATGCTTGCGATAAAAACGTTGTGCGCGTTCGTTATAGATGTGTGTTCCTAAAACGATTTGGCTTGCGCCTTCTTCTCTGGCACTACGAATCGTGTGCTCAAGAATCGCACCAGCAATACCAGTTCCGTGAGCATCTTCGCGCACATAGCACTTCGAAAGATAGGCAGCATGCTCGTCCAAGGGATACTTGCCATTTCCACGCGGCATTTCTTTCGGACTATGCAAGAAAATCAAGGTGTAGGCAAGCAGCTGACCTTCACTCTCCGCAAGGAAACAGCGCGCATTGGGATCAGCAAGATATTCCTCAAAAACCTGAGGATTCAACCCATCAGAAATAAAAGCCTGGACATCTTCCTCAGGAATAAAGTCCGGAGGTGCCATGGGGAAAGTGAGGCTCGCAAGCTCACTGATACGCTCGGCCTCGTCAGGGCGCGCAGCACGAATCTCAACGGGAGCTACGCGATCCTCACGCATCAGCACACCGTTTTCCGCCAGGATTTCCCTGTCCCGGGTACTCAGCTGATCAGCTGAAGAGTTCACGATACGGGCGACGATATCCGGGCGTCGTTGCGCCGTTCGTTCAAGACTGCGATCTAAACGCCAACGATCGATCTTTGCGTGGTCACCGGACATCAATACATCGGGAACCTGGTGCCCGCGCCATTCTTGTGGCTTCGTGTAAACCGGGTATTCCAAGAGACCAATACCGCTGTGGGATTCTTCAACCAGAGAATCGGGGTTCCCAATCACTCCGTCAATCAACCGACCAACAGCTTCAACCAAGACCAAGGCTGCCACTTCCCCACCGTTGAGGACGTAATCCCCGATGGAGAATTCTTCAACGACGACACCTCGGTTACGGTAGTGATCAGCAACGCGCTGATCAATGCCCTCGTATCGTCCGCACGCGACGATGATTCGGTCGAAATGTGAAAGTTCCTCAGCTTTTTTCTGGTTAAAGGGGATTCCCGAAGGTGTGGGGATGGCTAGAACGCACTTTCCAGGCTCTGTTCCGATGACGGTGTCCAGTGCCTCCCCCCAGACATCAGGCCTCATGACCATACCCGCACCCCCACCATACGGGGTGTCATCAACCGTTCGATGACGATCATGCGTCCATGAACGCAGGTCATGGACGTGAATGTCCAGCTGGCCGTTTTGACGGGCCTTCCCCATGAGAGAGAGGTCAAGAGCGGCAAAGTACTGCGGGAAAATGCTCAGCAGATCGATACGCATAGGCTTTCTCTTCCTCAGCGGGCCTCAATGGCTTGATCATCAAAAAGCCCGGGGAGCGGCTCGATCGTCACAGTACCGTTGGGGATGTCAACCGTGGGAACAAGTTGATGGACGAAGGGAACCATGACAGTGCCTGCGGAGGTCTTCACTAAGAGGAGATCCTGAGCGGCTCCCATTTGGAGCCCTTGAACCACGCCCAATGCGTTCCCTTGAGGATCAACTGCGCGCAGGCCCTTGAGCTGGTGCGGATACCACGCATCTTCTTCTTCCCTCTCGTCGACAAGCAGACGAGCGCCGCGCAGTACTTCGGCGTCCTCGCGGCTTGAAACCTCATCAAAAAGGGCGATGACACGATCTTTTTGCTGACGAATTGAAGAAAGCGTGAGCTTAGGGAACTGCGCATTCGAGGTCGAGAAGCTTTCTCCAGGGGTAAAAAGCTGCGGATCGTCGCTTCGAATATCCACAATGACTTCCCCACGCAGTCCGTGTGCGGGTCCGATCTGTGCTGCCGTCATGAGCATGGGATGAATCCTTTTCGGGGGTATGCCAAACGGGGACCTGTTTAAGCCAGGTCCCCGTTTGAGATCACTAAGTTGTCACTCGCGGTCGGTGTCAACGACATCAACGCGGACATTTCCCCGGGGAGAAAGCGCGTTCATTACCGTGCGCAGCGCACGGGCCGTACGACCTCCGCGGCCGATGACACGCCCCAGATCCTCAGGGTTCACACGAACCTCAAGCATCTGCCCACGACGCATATTGCGAGAAGAAACTCGCACGTCTTCGGGGTGATCAACGATTCCGCTGACCAGGTGTTCGAGTGCATCAGCGAGCATGATCAGGCTTCCTCGCCGGCTTCTTCAGCCTTGGGCTCTTCTGCAGCTTCTTCAGCGGCAGCAGCCTGTGCGGCTTCCTCTTCAGCCTTGCGAGCAGCTTCTTCCTCAGCCTTCTTGGCGGAGGCGTCTGCCTTGCGCTTCTCAGCAGCGGCTTCGGCGTCCTTGATCGCCTGAGCAGCAGCGGCTGCCTTGTCGGCATCTGCGTACTGCACGCGGGACACTGCGTCTGCCTTGCCATTGAAGCGAGCGATGTCACCGGTCAGGACCAGCAGGTTACGAACCTGGTCCGAAGGCTGTGCGCCAACGCCGAGCCAGTACTGAACGCGGTCAGACTTGATCTCGATGGTCGAGGGGTTCGGGGTCGGATCATACAGACCGACCTCTTCGATGACGCGTCCGTCACGCTTCTTGCGCGAGTCAACGACAACGACACGGTAAACGGGTGCATGGATCTTGCCCATGCGCTTCAAACGAATGCGAACTGCCACTGTTGTGGTCACTCCTGTTTCAAATCGGTGTGGAATAGACATACGTCAGGTAGGGAAACACAGACGATGATTATCCCGGGACGCGACGAACTCAGATGAGAGGGCTCTTCGCACGTCGAGTACAGCGATTAATTATGCCAGTTTTAGCTGGTCTTTCCAAGCCAATCGGCGCCAGACTCAGCCAATTCACGGTGGTCTTGGTCACCGCTCAGGCGAAGACGCCGAAGAAGGTGCGACAAGCTCTCCGCCTCGGCACAGCCAAAGGGGTGCAAGAAGCGCATCAATGTCGTCGGGACAAGCAGAGTATCCGACAAGATCAGCGCGTCCTCCAACGAGTCCTTCGTCAACTCCCAGATAGCGGCGCGTTTCCAACGTTGCCCTTTGAAGAATTTCGCGAGGCCTCAACCCAAGTTCGCCCCAGGCGCGCAGTTCCGCAAGGATACTTCCGGGTTGTTGGTAGCCGCCCGTATCACTTGCAGGTAAGACCGTAATTCCAGAGTCGAAGAGCTCTTGAGCTTGCTCATATCTGCGTTGCCACAGCGTATTCATTGTCGCTGAATATCGGGGGTATTTACGTGCCGCCTGCTCAGAAAATTCCTTGAACAATTCGCGCTGGAGCATGGTGACAGATACCGCGATCCCACGTTTTTTCGCTTCGCGGATCTGATCTTTATCCATACCACTGGCATGTTCGATATCATCAACGCCTGCTTCAATGAGGTCATCAATGACGCGCGAGGAAAAGGCATGAACCGCCACACGACCTCCGGCCTCGTGGACCCCGGCGACGGCGTCGATAAAAATTTCGCTGGGCCACAGGGGATCAAGATCGGCCTGCGCTCCCCCGCTGCGGTCAATCCAATCGCCAACGATCTTCACCCACCCGTCACCGCGGGCACACTCTTCACGCGCAATATCTGGCAGCTCACGAACATCACCGATCTCACGCGCAAGACCTCGGATATACCTCATTGGCCTTGCGATATGACGACCGCACCGAATGAGAGTTGGATATCGGGGCTCATCACTGACCCACGAAGTGTCAACGGGAGATCCACAATCGCGTAGAAGAGTCACCCCGGCACGAAGCATGGCATCAAGTTGCTCGCGCTGTTGAGCGCGCTCAAGAGACGTCGCAGCTGCACCGACACCGATGTGACAGTGCACATCTGCAAAAGCGGGTGCAGCCCACCCACTCAGAACTTGCGAATAGGCAGGAATCTCATCGACGGGCGAGATTACTGGAGTTAAATTCCACTGACCACTGACCCATCCTGAATCAGTAAAAAGATGCCCGTCGAAATACATCAGCCTCGGCCGAGCATACGTCGGATATCTTCGGGAAGGTCATCCAGGGTCGGGCGCGGCGCATTGGGGGTCTGCGTGGGTGTCTCAGTGACACCAAATGCGGATCCCGCCGAAGCTGAAGGACGCTGCTCACGAGGAAGCATCGCTTCCAATTCCTGCTGACGACGCTTCGCCGGGTTACCACTTCGCGCCTTCTTCGCAACACGTGCGCGCTGAGCGCGGTCCTTACGCGCCTGGGCCTTTTGCTTCGCCTTACCGCCGCTACCGGGCATCGAACCAAATCCGGGCATTCCTCCCGGACCCATCTGTCCCATCTGCCCCATCATGGTTTTTGCGGCCTCAAAACGCTTGACCAAGTTATTGACCTCAGCGACCGTCACGCCTGAACCACGGGCGATGCGCGAGCGACGAGAGCCATTGAGAATCGAAACATCGGCACGCTCAGCGGGAGTCATTGAACGGACAATCGCTTCGACGCGATTAACTTCGCGCTCATCGAAGTTCTCAAGCTGATCACGCATCTGAGCCATTCCGGGGATCATGCCCAGAACCTTCTTCATTGACCCGAGCTTGCGGACCTGCTGAAGCTGGCTAAGGAAGTCATCAAGCGTGAGCTCACCAGACATGGCCTTCTTGGCCATCTTCTCAGCTTCTTCTGCATCCAAGCGCTTTTCGGCTTGCTCGATGAGCGTCATGATATCGCCCATATCGAGGATTCGAGACGCCATACGGTCGGCATGGAAACGCTCGAAGTCATCCAAACCTTCACCCGTCGAGGCAAAGAGGATCGGGGCCCCTGTTACGCCGCGCACGGAAAGGGCGGCACCGCCTCGGGAGTCACCATCAAGCTTGGAAAGCACGACACCGGTGAAACCAACACCGTCACGGAATGCGGTCGCGGTATTGACCGCGTCCTGACCGATCATCGCGTCAAGGACAAACATGACTTCGTGCGGATTGACGGCCTGGCGAATAGCAATCGCCTGATCCATCATCTCTTGATCGACGCCCAAACGACCCGCGGTATCGACAATCACAACATCAATGCCGTGAGTGATCGCGTAATCCAAACCGGAACGTGCCACTTGAACCGGATCACCAACACCGTTACCCGGTTCGGGTGCCCACACCTGTACGCCCGCACGCTCACCGACAATTTGAAGCTGGCCGACAGCATTGGGACGCTGAAGGTCAGAGGCGACAAGCAGAACGCTCTTTCCCTCTTCACGCAGCCACTTACCAAGTTTTCCGGCCAAAGTCGTCTTACCTGCACCCTGCAGACCTGCGAGCATGAAAACTGTCGGGCCTCGCTGAGCAAAATGCAGCTCTCGGGTTTCGCCACCCAGGATCTCAACAAGTTCATCATGAACAATGCGGACAACCTGCTGACCGGGGTTAAGCGCGCGGGAACGAGCCGCTCCATACGCCTTCTCGCGAACCTGAGTGGTGAACTGGCGAACGACAGGAAGGGCAACGTCAGCATCGATCAGGGCACGACGAATCTCGCTAATAGTCTGATCGACATCAGATTCCGTCAAAACTCCGCGCGAACGGAGCCTCTTAAAAGACGCGGTCAAACGATCAGAAAGATCCGAGAAAGCCACTGTGACTACTCCTCACGAGCACAATTTCTAAATAACTAAATGTTAAGAGTAGTGGGTTTTAGCCCACGATTGCATCAACAAAGGACTGCGGATCGAAGGGGGCAAGGTCGTCCGGACCTTCTCCAAGTCCCACAAACTTGACGGGGACACCCAATGCTCGCTGGACTGAAACAACAATTCCGCCCTTAGCTGAGCCATCCAGCTTGGACAGCACAATACCTGTTACTCCAGCGACCTCAGCGAAAACTTCGGCCTGTCGAAGACCGTTTTGACCGGTCGTCGCGTCCAGAACCAGAAGGACTTCGCTGACTGGTGCACGCTTTTCCATCACGCGCTTGACCTTACCCAGTTCATCCATGAGCGCAGACTTTGTTTGAAGTCGGCCCGCGGTATCGACCATGACGACATCACAGCCCCGTCGAATGCCTTCTTCAACCGATTCAAATGCAACGGAGGCCGGGTCAGCACCTTCACGATCAGAACGGACAACATCAACGCCAACGCGACTTCCCCAGGTCTCAAGCTGTTCAGCCGCAGCAGCGCGGAAAGTATCTGCCGCCCCAAGAAGAACCTCGTGTCCTTCGGCGCGGAAAATACGTGCCATTTTTCCAGTGGTTGTCGTCTTTCCAGTTCCGTTCACGCCAACCATCAAGATAGTCGCGGGGACCTGAACGCCGTCAACATCTCGAACCGCTAAGTTCACAGAGCGATCCATATCGGGATCAACAAGCTTGAGCAGTTCTTCGCGCAAAAGAGCTCGTACAACCTGCGGATCTGAAGTGTTCTCAACCTTCACTCGCGTGTGAAGGGCTTCCATCAACTCATCGGTTGCTTCCAAGCCCAAATCTGCGACCAGAAGAGAATCTTCCATCTCTTCCCAATCCGCAGCTGATAGATCGCCGCGAGAGAGCAAAGAAAGAAGGGATTTACCCAACGCTCCCGAACGCGCCAAGCGTGCACGAAGACGTCCCATTCGTGAAGGAATGGATTCGGGGACCTCAACAGAAGTGGTTTCCGAGCGTGCCTCCTCAATTCCCGAGGCCGGGGTTTCCTCCTGCAAAGAGACTTGCTCGGCATGAGGGGCGCCAGCCTCGGAGTGGTCAGCAGTTTGCGCTGCAGGACCATCTCGGGAACGCTGCGCGCCTTCGGCTTCACTTTCCTGAGCTTGCGGAAGCGAAGCCTCTGAGACAACGGAGGTCGATGGGGGTACTTCACTGTGTGTGCGTGACGACTTGAGCGAACGCACAACAAACGAAACAACCGCGACAAGAACGACAATGACGCCCGCCAAAATGATGGGGGCCACGGGGTTATGAATAAAGTCCATGACAGCCTGCATAGGTCAATCTTCCCTTAGTGCGCTTCTCTTATGCATCTTTCGAGGTATCGGCCTCAGTTGGGGCGGGCTTCGCGTGTGCCCCACGCCTGGTAGCGATATCTTCAATGCGCTCAGTCATTGCTTCAACGGCTTCGAAACCTGGAAGGCCATCGGCCACCATGTACCCACGAGAACCCTTTGAGGACTCAAGGACAGCGCTCATGTTCTCTTCACGAACACTAATTTGCGGGATCTGGGTGGGGATCTCTTGCCCGGACTGATTGCGCAGATGGTCTCTCCACTGATCAGCACTTCGCCGGTGCAATGCAAAACCTAAAATGACGGCCGAAGCGATGGCAAGCATGACGATCATCGTGACGATGTAGACCGCAATTCCTTCAATCATGCCTTAACTTTCCCATCCCACACGCGACTGTGCCAAGTGGACACGGTTTATTCGTTTCAATCATTGAGGCGCTGAGAAACCACACGCGTCACGCCATCTCTCATCGTCACGCCATAGAGTGCATCCGCAATCTCCATCGTGCGCTTTTGGTGAGTGATGACAATCAGCTGCGAAGTCGCGCGAAGTTCTTTAAATATTTCCAGCAGACGCGACAAATTGATGTCATCCAAAGCCGCTTCGACCTCATCCATCACGTAGAAGGGGGAAGGACGAGCTTTAAAGATTGCAACCAAGAATGCCAAAGCTGCCAAGGAACGCTCTCCACCCGAAAGCAAAGAGAGCCGCTTGACTTTCTTCCCAGCAGGTCGCGCCTCAATCTCGATTCCCGTATCAAGCATGGAATCAGGATCGGTCAAAACCAGACGTCCCTCTCCCCCGGGGAAAAGAACACTAAAAACATGTTCAAAGTGGCGCGCGGTATCCGCCCATGCCTCCTCGAATGCTTCCTGGACCAAGCGATCAACATCGTCGATGATCGTCAGCAGATCTGACTTGGATTTCTTCAGGTCCTGCACCTGGGCAACCAAGAACTCATGGCGTTTGGCAAGCGCTGCATG
>CALIZH010000184.1 GCA_938028585.1 uncultured Actinomyces sp.
TCAACGACGAGGAGCTGGGCGAGCTCTCCCTCGACAAGGACCTCGACATGTTCGAGGGAGGCATCTGGTGGCGGGGTGAGGACATCGACATCTCTCTGGAGGTTGATTCGTCCAGCGAAGACACCTGGACTGCTGCCGTGGCCGCCATGAAGCAGATGATGACCGATCAGGACCGGTGGGATCGCGACATGCGAGCGTTCGCCGCGCGGGAGCTCACCGAACTCGCGTGCGACTGGCGCGAATCCGCCGACGAGGACGTCCCCGAGATCACCGAAGAGAGCTTCGCACAGCGGATCGAACTCACGAGCATCGCGATGGATCCGGAGGGTTCATTTTCCACATACTTCGATGATGATGAGATGTTCTTCGGCCACTGCGTCGTGGTGTACGGAACCCTGGAGGACGGGGTCTCGTCAGCGGTGATGGCAGGTTAAGCGTCCTGAGCGCTGGTCGGAGTGACGCTATCGAGTCGACGGAGGAGTAGGTAGAGCCTGATTGAGGAGATTAGGTCGGAGATGGGGAGGGCATGCCCTTGCTTGTACTTTTTCGCCGTTTCGGGGGAGATGAGTTGCTCCTCTCGCGCGCGGCTGATCGCCGCGAACCCGTGGGATGACGCAACGATCATGATGCCGTATGCCCCCAGGAGTGCAAAGGGGAGGATGAATGCCTGAGGGCCGGGGCCACCTGGGGCGAACAGATAAGCCCCCACGAAAAGTGTCAACAGGGACATGACAAGGAAGAAAGGGAGGAGGCTAAGTTTGATGACGAGGCCCCAGAACGCCAGATCGCGGGGCCTGCGCCTGTCGCGAGAGATTTGCGTGCAGATGACAGTGGCCGCAGCGCAGACGAGCATCACGAGAGGCCAGACGTCGATTCGGAGCGTCGGGTAGGGAGGGTAGAACGCCATGGTAAAAGGCCCGCCCGCGTAGGCCGTCGCGACAAAACAGAAAGAGGCTGCGAGGGAAACGATTCTGGACATGTTGGAACCCCTTGTCGATCATCGTTGACTGGACCCGAATATAGCAGCTCCTCACGCGCGAAGGCTTTGATTTCTGTTGGGGGGTGAACGCTCCTAGCGTCTCGTCTGCGCTCGGGGGCGGCGACAGAGGTCGTCGGCTGGGTTGTGTCGAAATATGTGATGTAGTGGTCGGACGCAGGAGGGTCGTGGCCGCGAATATATTTGTATATGCCTGGCATGGTTCGTCCAATAGTGCAACGGAGCAGGTGTTGTCTATGCTGTGTGTCAACTCTCGTTGCCACTGGTGTTAATGAGGGGGCCAGGTGTCTCTGGTCGTTCAGCTCGAAGTAGAGGGGGAAATGTGCCTATCGTCCCAGTATGGCGTTACGCTTCGTATGATGACTATAAGTCGAGGAATAGTATTGGGGGCAGTTATGTGCCTGTCAATTGCTCTATGGCGGATCTTGTAAGATATTCACTAGATAACGGTCATTTTGAAGGGCATGTCGTTACCTCGTCGCGGGGACAATTATTCTACCGCTCAATTCCGTTATTTGCTCTCGCTACGGATATGGCGCGGACGCACTTTTTGGTGACCGATGATTATCGTTATGCCGAAGCTAGCTATAAAGGGGCTGTGTCATTCTATTTGGGTATGATGGGCTCGCGCCTTGTGTTTGATAGGTTCTTGGGAGGGGATAAGCCTAACTATCAATTGCTTCATGCGGGAGATAGTACGCATTTCAATCTTCAGGCATCTGGCGGTAAGCGCAAGCCCGATTATGTTGCGATCGATGATCAAGGGGTTCCGTATGCGCTTGTGGAGGCGAAGGGAACGTCAGGGGCGAGGGTTGATCATAAGCGTGTGGAGCAGGCGAAAGTTCAGTTGAAGCTCGCTTCCGTAACAACCCTGACTGCTACAGGACAACCGCTGTACATGAGGAAGGGAGATGAGTTGGAGAAGCGTGTGGTTGCATCAAGTTTCACTCGTGGTGTGGCGTCGAAGGGAAGCTTCTGGGAGTTGTGCGACGTGGATCCTGAAGGTGTTGGAGAGGGGGAACTGACTATTCAGTTAGATGGGGCCATTTATGCACATTACTTGCCGATGGTGCAACGGCTTTCCCTCGGCCATTCCCCCGATCCTTCTTACGGCAAAATGACGGAAGAATGCATCAATAATGTTGATTGTGAGCTTATCGAAATCAGTAAAGGTGTATCCGTGGGCTTAGTGAAAGGTCTTCGTGAGGTCATTGGCGATCAAGGAAATGTTGATGATTGCTTCCACCGTGTATCAGAGTTCTTCCGCTCAATGGAGGGGTTTCAAGGCTGGAGTGAGGGTGAGAATGTGTCAATGGGTGGAGATGGTGTCGTGGTCGTCCTGAG
>CALIZH010000185.1 GCA_938028585.1 uncultured Actinomyces sp.
GGGTGCAAGCGGCGCACTCATCGCGGTCACCCACGACCGCTGGTTCTTGGACGCCGTGTGCGAAACGATTTGGGAAGTCGTTCCCGGGATCGATCCGGGCGGCTCTCGGCCCCAGATTCCTGGGCACGTTGAAATTTACGATGGATCCTACGCTGCCTACACTCTGGCCAGGACGGAGCGTCTTCGCCAAGCTGATGTCGCTGCGAAGAAACGCGCAAACCTATTGACAAAGGAATTGGCCTGGCTGCGCCGAGGTGCCCCCGCGCGAACATCCAAACCGAAGTTTCATATCGCCGCTGCCGAAGCGCTAATTGCTGACGTTCCCCCGCCCAGGGACAGCGTCGAGCTAGTGAAAATGGCGACCGCACGCCTCGGGAAAGACGTATTGGACCTCGAGGACGTTACCGTCACCTTCCCGACTCCAGAAGGCGGCCAACGCACCATTCTTGACCACGTGACGTGGCGCCTCGCTCCCGGCGAGCGAGTCGGTGTGGTCGGCGTGAATGGCGCAGGAAAAACGACGATCCTCAATCTGCTTCGAGGGGATCTGGAACCGACCAGCGGGCGGGTCAAGCGCGGGAAGACCGTTCAGGTCGCCACGCTTTCGCAGGACACCTACGAGCTTGATGATCTTTCAGATATGCGCGTTGTCGAGGCCGTCGATCAGGTTGCGCACAGCGTGATCGTTGACGGCAAGGAAGTCTCCTCTTCGCAAATGACTGAGAGGATGGGTTTTACTCGAGAGCGTGCATGGACCAGGATTTCGGAGATTTCCGGTGGTGAGCGACGACGCCTGCAGCTCATGCGCCTGCTCATGGCTGAACCGAATGTTCTTCTTCTTGACGAACCGACAAACGATCTGGATACGGATACTTTGGCGGCAATGGAAGACCTGCTGGATGCCTTCCCGGGAACTTTGGTTGTCGTCAGCCACGACCGCTACCTGCTTGAACGCGTGACCGACCACCAAGTTGCGCTTCTGGGGGATGGCAGCTTGCGTGCCCTTCCCGGTGGGGTAGAGGAGTACCTTCGCATTCGCGAGGCCGGTGCCGCTTTCGCCATGGATGCTTCCACTAGCAGTGAGAGCTCGGCGCGCCCTAGCCAATCTGGACATGCATCTCGCGAGGAATCCTCAGGCAGTGCGAAGAACGCGGGGATGACGGATTCGGCGGCCAGACGAGCGGCGAAGAAAGAAGCCGCGCGATTGGAACGAAAGATTGAAAGTCTGCGCACGCGTCTGGAAAAGGTCGAGGCCGAGCTTGCCCTTCTGGCTGAAAAGGTCGCAACGGATCCTTCTGCTCTGAGTGAGATGACATCGTTTTCTACACAGTCCGCGGATTTGCGTGCCGAAATTGAGGAGCTGGAAGAAGCCTGGCTGGAAAACGCCGAGCTGCTTGATGACTGATCAAAACGGCTAAGCCGAAGGATACGCGAGTTGAAAAACAACGGTTCTTTGGTCAAATTCGCTTTGATCAGCGCAGGCTTGCCTTAGGCCAATAGCAGGTTGGAATGTTTCGTAAATACTCCTGCGTTTCGCGTGTTTATATGCCGTAAAGTGGCGGTATTTCGCGGAAAAATGGGATGTAGTGGATTTTGAATTTAATTACGTCATTCTTGGAGTGTCTTCATTTTTTATTCCGACTCTTCAAGGAGATCATCATGACGACCATCGACCTCCCCTTGGTCCAGGACTGCTCCGTTTCCGAGTGCTCCTACAACAACAATGGTTGCGCTGCCGGCGCCGTCACCATCGGCTATGGACGCACCTGCTCCACCTTCGTGCCGCTGTCTGTTCGCGGGGGTCTTGAGCGCAAGAGCCCCGTTGTGGGCGCCTGCCAGAAGGCGGATTGCTCCTTCAACACCGATCTTGAGTGCACCGCTTCCGCGATTCGCGTGGGCTCGACCAGCGCGGACTGCCTGACCTACCAGGC
>CALIZH010000186.1 GCA_938028585.1 uncultured Actinomyces sp.
CCTCCTCGAAACCGGAGGATTCAGACCCCAACTACACCCTCAATTATGAAGAGCCCTCAAAGGCCTATCGATGAGTGAGGTCAGGGCCGTTATGAACTCGTCGTCGCCAATCGTTGTCATGGTCTGTAGTGTCTCATGCTTTCCTGAGTCGGTGGTCGAAAACGTGAGGCTGGCTGGCCCGGGTCGGTGGTCTCCTCGGCGCGCGTGGCGTTAGTTATCGGTCTAGGCCTTGTATTTCTTCAGGAGGTCTTCGAGGTCGTATTGCATCGCGTGGGTGAGGGATACACCGTAGAATTCCGAGGAGCAGTAGAAGTGCAGGCGTGCATCGTCGGTGCGGTGGTAGTGCAAGGTCGGTGGCTGCTGGGTCTTATCGGCTGCCCATGACGGGTGGAGTTGGCTGATTTTTATGGGAAATCTCGGCATGTCGAAATGCAGTGCCATGGCGCGCTTCGCTCCCAGCTCCATCGTCAACAAGTACGCCGTGACGGTGTCGCTATCTGTGTACACGGAAGCAGCAGTGTCCGGTTGTCTCTCCGACCATGCAAAGAAGGTGTTCCCGTCCTCATCCCAGACGGAGAAATAGAGGGTGCCGTCATTCGTGAAAGTCCAACCCTGGTTGAACTCCCGTGTCCTGGTCGATGAGCCGCGCAGGAGGCGTTCGATGAGTTCGGTGTGCTGTTCGAGCATGGTGGTGGTCCTTCATGGTCGTTGTGAAGTACTTTGTCGGTGAGTCTATGTGCTCGGCGGTGTCCTCACATCAGCGCGTAGAGGTGTGATGGTTCGGGCTGCGTGTAGGCGGTGAGGAGAGCGCTGAGATCTAGTGAGCTTGCTTTCGTGATGACGGCGTCCATGTTTGGGTTTGTCGTCGAGAAAACGAGCGATGGATCGCTGGCGTTCCGGAAGATGAAGCGGGGGGCTTCCAGTGTTTCTCGGCGCATTGTCCATTCAGTTTCAAGGTTACTGAAGGTGCGCATTCCGCGGATTGTCTTCAGTCCTTCTGCCTGACGCCACAAGGGTGCTAAGCGAAAAACGATGGCGAAACCAAAGACGGTGGCATTCGGTGTGCTCACCGTGGTTTGATTGTCGTCATCAGTACTGGTGATGCTTTGCGAGCTCAGATCAATATGAATGGATGTAGCTGTGTCGGTCTCGCAGGTGATGTGGTAGGTCTCTGAAGCAATGTCAGCACGGAGTGCTGCAGAATTCGTTAGTGTTTTAATGATCGTCGCGGGGTTCATGCTTTGTTCTTTCGTCGTGTGGTTGTTGGAGTTGGTTCCCTGATGGTTGAGCTGATGCTCGTCTGTGATAGGTGGCCACTAGAACGAGAGAGCGTGGATATGTTTATGATCGGTGCCCAGCTCGCCGCCGGATGGATCGAGGAAAATATCGATCAGTGAATCGAGAGGAAAAGACATGAAATACGTCAAAATAATGTGGGATTCTGGTTCAGAGGTAGAAAAGTGCATTGATGGATCATTATCTTCTGTAACGTCGAACCATCGAAATGCTCTGTCTGGCCGCTCAACAGCCCACCCCAGCTGAAGGGCACCCCAGCCGGGCGGTGTGGCCAGCTGTTTGTAACTCTGGGCGCTTCGGTACAATCCTCCAATGATTCGTGTGAATTGATAGAGGGCAATAGTTTCATTGCGCGTCTGAAAACTGAAGCTATCGGGAGCGTGTCGCTCATATGAACCTACTTCGTAGAATCCATCAGCGAATCGGAATCGGTAGTACCGCGCGTAAGGCGCGTCAAGTATGTAATCACAATTTCCGATGTTTTGTACGCTCAAGTCTGCGTGCGAGATCCTCTGCGTCAGGGATTGCAACTGTTCTAGCATCGGGAGATCCATTCTTTGGGCATAAGCGTTTGGCAACGGTGAGACAGCATGTGGGTTACCGCTGAAAGAGAGCAACGTATCCATCCCCGGACGGTTCGAGGACGAGGGAGAGCAGGTCC
>CALIZH010000187.1 GCA_938028585.1 uncultured Actinomyces sp.
ATCGAACGAGATGTACACGTAGTTCCCGCAGATCGCCACATCGGTCGCCGGGAAGCTGATGCCCAGATACGTGGGTAGGTCCGGTCCCGTTAACCACGTCTCGCCTGCGAGCCTCGCGAGAGTGTCAGGCAGGTGGAGCTCCTTAGCGTATTCACCGATGCAATGCTCAGCGAACAATGCACTCCACTCGTCTGTAGCCTTCGCGCAGATGATCAGAAACCTATTCGAAGGCCCGATCAGGAGCTCTCCTGGGAGCAGAAAAACGCTGCGGTCCAGGATCTGGAAGAGATTGTGGGCCGGAAAAAAGCGGTTAAGAGACTCATTCGATAATAGCTGTCGTGAACTCACCATGGCTTGTACTTCTCGTAGTCTTTCGTCTTACGGTTTTCGTTGCTTTCGGTCGTGTGTGTGTCCAGAACAGGCGGCTGTTCGCCGACCTTCCAGGTGTAGGTGCGAGTTACGCTCCCACTGCTTTCAAAGCTCTTCGCCCACCCGAGTTCTTCGAATCGCCCATTCACAGCATCTGGTGTGCCCGACGCTTGGTCAGACATGCCCCGGTTGAAATTCCACTTATCCCGAGCGTACACGGTGACGGTCGCGGTCACGGTGTCTCCTTTCACTGTGACATCCGTGTCGGTGTACATCGTGTGCCCGCCAATGGTTCTCTGCCAGTTTTCGGTGGCCGGATTGGGGACTGAATGTTTGGGGGAATAGAGGGTCACATCAGTCTGGCCGGCCATCACTGCCTCGTTCGCAGCCTGCAGTGACGCATTGAGGTCCGTGTTGACGTAGTTCCTAATCGCAGCATCGTCCCTGTATGCCTTTTCATAGTCAAATGTTTTAGGAGTGCCTGTATTTTCTCGGAAGTGTCCGTAGAAATCGTATGAGTCAGAGTGCTGCAAGACCCAGCCCGCTCCTTGACGGTACAGCTCCCACTTGTACCAGTTCTCATAGTCTTCCTGAGTTGCTTGGCCGGCTTTCGAGCCGTATTGGAAGTCATCGTCCCACTCAATGGTGCGGTCGGGTTCGATGGTTGAAAAACCGCCTGACGTCGTGAAGGGCTGAACGTAATTGGCAGAAGCAATGGCTGCTTGCAAATCGTATCGGTCGAAGACCGCGACCAGTATGTTCAGGAGCATTTCTCGCGCACCTGCAGCGATAAATTTCGCACCCAGATAGGCTGGAGAAACTGTCGACAAAAAAGTGTTCGAAGGAGTGATGGTCCAATTGTTGCCAACACTAAAAGCATCAAGTTCTGTCTCGTCAACGTAATCGATAACATCTCGTTGGAGCTGCTGCTTGGTGGCGCGATATGTTGTGATGGCCGCCTGCGTCTGTTGGATCGACGTGATGTGGTCGGTGACCGTCTGTTCAAGCGTGTCTAGCTTGGCGATCATCGCCTGGGCGCTCTGGCCTTGCATGCCCGAAGTAATTAGTTCCTTCGCGTGAGCGATGTCGTCGAGCTTGTCCTGGTTTGCATGAATCTGCCCATCGAGATCTTCGATTGCAGCAGAAAAAGTACTCAAGTCGAGCGCATAGAGTTCGGTTTTTGTGACCATTCGTGTCATCCCTCGCTAGCCGCGTTGAAAGAATTGGCGATCTCGTTCTCCATCACCTCGAAGGATTGCTGTGTCTCCAGCATGTTGGAGTGTATTGCCTTGAGTTCGTCCTGGATGGCGGTCTCTTCTTCGTTGAGGTTGCTGATCGGCCCGCTGATTCGCGCTGCGTAGA
>CALIZH010000188.1 GCA_938028585.1 uncultured Actinomyces sp.
CAGTATCAGGTTGGGAGACTAGGAGGTTATCCGTGTCGACGCCCAGAGCGCGCGCATAGACGGGGTCAAGTGCGTGTTCCGCGTCGATGAATGCAGCGTTTCCGCCTGCTTTTTGCGCGCTGGCAACTGCATGAAGCGCAACGGTCGTCTTACCAGAGGATTCAGGGCCATAGATTTCAATGACGCGCCCACGAGGCAGACCGCCAATTCCGAGAGCAACATCAAGAGCCAGAGAACCAGTGGGGATCACCTGCACCGGGGGACGAGAATCATCTCCCAGTCGCATGACAGAACCCTTACCAAACTGCTTATCGATCTGAGAGAGCGCGAGCTCTAAAGCCTTATTTCGGTCCCCATTCGCTGATGAAGAGGAACCCTTTCGAGCTACTGCCATGGTGATACCTTTCGTCGAAGCCTCTCCGGCCACTGTTCATCTGGTCTATGCAGCAGATCCCCTCTCCGGGGACTACTCAGTGAAGATATGCTCGACCACAGGCATTTGCGAGCAGTTTTCCGTATCTGTGGAAAAACTGTTCACACTTCACTTCTTCCACAGAATAAATGGAACAAATGTTCGATGCATGTCGACACGCCATTAGGAGCGCTTCGAACGACGAATCTTCTCACGCTCTTTCGCATCAAGACGATGAACCCAGCGCACGGCCTCGTCTGCATCACTTTCACGAAGCAACTCAGACCAGACCATATCCGGCGAAACTCCCCTATCAAGGGCCTCCACGCAGGTTCCCCGCAGCGAAGGTAAATATAAGTCAGCCGTCAATGAGCGTCCAAGGGTAGCCCCATAGACGTCATCGACGGCATCCCAAAATTCAGAGAGAGTCACGAGATCAGGGTGACCGGGACCAGATTCTCAGGAACAGTGTCTGGAACAACAGTTCCATCCAGGACAGCCATACGCTCAGAAACCTCACGCAGGATGTACCACAGCGGCACGCCCAGGGCCTCGCTAATCGCGTCAAGAAGTTCAGATGACGCTTCCTTCTGCCCACGCTCAACCTCGGAAAGATAACCCAAGGAGACCTGAGCCTCGGAAGAAACTTCTCGCAAAGTACGCCCCTGCTTACGGCGAATCTCACGCAAAACATCGCCAATTTCAGTGCGCAGCAACGGAGCGGCTGCACGATCATGAGCGGGGCGATTCATAGCTTGACGATAACCCGCCGCCAGCGCCTTCTGCATGGCCAGCTCATTCAGTGGACGTACAGAACTCGGGATATTGTTCTTCTGCTTCTTCATCATGTTCTTCCTAACGTCTGAACGACCCTGCCTATTCCCACCATACACGAGGGATTTAAAACTTGCGCCTACATCACTCAACTTTGCGCTCAAGGCGCAACTGTAATTACGCCTCGTTTTGAGGCTCAGGATCACGAACCTCACGGGCAAGAACGAAGCCCTCACGCACGTACGCAATACCCGACCAAAGAGTCGCAGCAAGCGCAGCACCCGCAACACACAAAGCCGACATTAAGGCAACCGACGCCCACCCGCGATTGGCAGGATTGAGGACGTAGAAATAATCCCACGGAATCAAGAGAAGGAAAATAGCCAAGACCTGAAGAACGGTCTTAATTTTTCCGGATTGCGAGGCCGAAACCACAATCCCCCGCCGCAGGAAGAATGCGCGCATGACAGTGATTCCCAATTCGCGGATTGCCACAAGGATCGTGAACCACCACGGAAGAACTCCCTGAATACTCAAAATAATGAACGCGCTGAGTGTGAGAGCCTTATCTGCTAGAGGATCGACGACACGACCGAAATCAGTGACCAAACCGTAGGCGCGCGCAATTTTTCCATCGAGCTGATCGGTTGCAGCAGCAACACAAAACACCAGCAAAGCCCACCACTGCGCGCTCCAGGTGTCCACAAACTTCAAGTAGATGAATACGGGGACTAGCAGCAGGCGAAAAACCGTGAGCGCATTGGGCACATTGATCGTAGAGACCTTCGTATAGCGTTCAACACGCGACACGTGAGTAGCCACGACTTGCCCCTTTGCTTCTTAGCGCCCGGTCAACTGCCAGGCGTCTTCATTCTCTTCAGGCTCTTCATCGACCCAGTCGGTCCGACCACCAAAATCATGTCCGGAGTAAGGATCCGAGGAAGCTGTATCCCCATCGTACCCGTTTAAAGGAGCCTTAGAGGACTGGTCAGCAAAATTCGACGAAGAAACTTCCTGTTGCTGAGTAGGTGCAGCTGCGGGTTCAGGCGCACTCTCTCCCCTAAGCATGGCCAAAATTTCGGGGAGCTGTTCGGGAGTCACCAATACCTGGCGCGCTTTCGAACCCTCAGAAGGACCAACAATCTCACGCGATTCCAGAAGGTCCATCAGGCGACCTGCTCGCGCAAAACCAACGCGAAGCTTTCGCTGCAGCATCGAGGTCGAACCCAGCTGAGTTGAAATAACCAGCTCAGCTGCTGCCAAGAGATCATCAAGATCATCACCAATGTCCTCGGCAACCTTTGCGGTCTTCGCGGGGGCAAGAACATCCGGACGGTACTGTGCCTGCATCTGTTCTTTAACGTGGGAAACGATCGAATGAATTTCAGATTCAGTAACCCAGGCACCTTGAACACGCATCGGTTTACTTGCGCCAGAAGGAAGGTACAAGGCGTCACCTTGACCGATGAGCTTCTCCGCACCAGGCTGATCCAAAATCACTCGAGAGTCAGCCAAAGATGAGGTCGCGAATGCCAAACGCGAAGGAATATTCGCTTTGATCAAGCCGGTGACAACATCAACCGAAGGACGCTGGGTTGCAAGGACGAGGTGAATACCAGCTGCGCGCGCAAGCTGGGTAATACGCTGAACCGAAGCTTCAACATCGCGCGGGGCAACCATCATCAGGTCCGCGAGCTCATCGACAACGACCAGCAAGTAGGGATAGGGTCGCAATTCGCGATTAAGACCCGGAAGAGCCTTCACTTGGCCTGCAGACACAGCCTTGTTGAAATCATCAACATGCTTAAATCCGTATGTCGCAAGATCGTCGTAGCGCGCGTCCATTTCCTTCACGACCCACTCAAGCGCTTCAGCGGCCTTCTTTGGATCGGTGATAATCGGGGAAATCAGGTGCGGAATACCCTCGTAGATCGTCAATTCGACTCGCTTGGGATCGACCAGGATCATGCGAACCTGCGAAGGTGTCGCACGCATCATGATCGAGGTAATCATCGAATTCACGAATGACGACTTACCGGAACCAGTCTGGCCAGCAACCAGAAGGTGCGGGGTCTTCGCTAGGTTGGTAACGACGTAGCCACCTTCAACATCCTTACCAACACCGACAACCAAGGGATGCTGGTTACGCTGAGCTGCGCCAGAGCGAAGAACATCTCCCAGCGCGACAGTTTCTCGGTCAGAGTTTGGAATCTCAATACCGATTGCCGATTTTCCGGGAATCGGCGCAAGAATTCGCACGTCTGCCGAGGCCACAGCGTAGGCAATATTCTTCGAAAGGTTTGTCAGGCGATCAACCTTCACGCCTGGCCCCAAGGTCACTTCGTAACGTGTCACTGTTGGGCCACGAGAGAAGCCGGTCACTTGGGCATCAACATTGAATTCCGCGAAGACCTGACGCAAGGCCTGCACGACTTGGTCATTGACCGCCGAGCGAGTCTTATGGGGCGCACCGCGCACAAGAAGTTCGCTTGAAGGAAGCGTGTAGGACAGGTTCTCATCCAGTTCCGCTTGGAATCCACCTGCAGGCTCTTCAGTATGCGCAGGAGGTTCGGGGTCGACCTGATCCTCGATATTTTCGGTGACCGAAAGAGCAGGGACCTGCATTGCCTCCGTTGGCGCATCCATCGCTGAGGAAGCGGGCTGCCCCTCGGGAACATGCGGTGCCGAGGCCGGCATCACCCGAGTACGCTGCGTATCCACCTGGGAAGGAACGTCTTCTTGGGGCTCAGATTCCACTGCTCGGCGGAAGTGTTCATCGCCGTCATAGGAATCCAAGAAAGGATCATCGCCAGCAGCAAGGGAGCGGCGCGCTTCTTCACGCGCCCGCGCTGCCGGATCGCTTTCCTCTGGCCTCGTCCGCTTGGCAAGACGGTCAACACATTCACGGATCAAGGTCGGGACTTGCGCAACCTGCGTACGCGTCCCCAACAGGATCGAGTAGAGGAAAAGAAGAATCAAGAGTGCCGCCGCGCCCCACGACGAGAGCATAAGAACCAGAGGCCGAGCAATAAACCAACCGAGGATTCCCCCTGCATTCTCGATCGAGGCCGCAGAGTCAAAAGCGGGGTTACCTTTGCTGACATGAACAAGACCGGTCAAAGAAAGGACAACACCAAGGCTACCTGCGACGCGGTGAGGCAAGGCTGAATTTCCTGAGCGGACACGGACTAACTCAACAGAGAAGGCGACCAAAATAATGGGCAGAACGACGGAGAAAATCCCAACAAAGCCCGCTGCGCACAGGTGAATGAAATCCCCCGCTTGTCCCGAAATACCAAACCACTCACGCAGGGCAACTAGAACGGCAATCGCCATAACAATGAAAGCCAGCGCATCGCGTTTCACCTGAGCATCGGTCGCGCGCCATGCTCGAATCATCGCAAGAATGCCGCGTCCGATCCCGGAAAATACGCGCGCGAGAAGCCCCGGGGTCGCAGTGGACTTCCCGGCTCGTGATGAAGATTTCGAAGATGCTGAAGATGGGGATTTTCGTGCCATGGTAGGAAAAACGCTACCGCCGCATGCCCGTGAAAAGGCTTAGGCACGCCGCGAAACCTCTTCCGACTGCGTCACACACGCCCGTTCTTCATAACTTCTCGGATCTGCTCCCAGCTTGGAACGGGAAGAGCCGACTCGTGAGAAATCGTGATCGCAGCCGCCGCATTCGCCATTCGCGCTGCTTCAACAAAATCATGTCCCAGAAGAAGTGCCGCACACATAGTGGCGATGTGGGTATCCCCCACCCCGGCGGTATCAACCGTCGTGGATTCATACGCGGGGATCGAAATTCTGGGATCGTCAGCATGAAGCTGCAGTTCACAGCCCATAACACCCAGACGACGAACGAAGACCGCGTCCGGACGCATCACTCCGCGAACTCCAGTTCCGTGCTCATAGGGAGCAAGAATGTCAGACAGGGTCGCGGCCTCGCGAATATTCATTGAGACAACGTCCGCACGCCCCAGCAATCGCGGCCAAACCGATACCGGGACCTGAGCGACGGCAGGAGAAACGGAAACGACCAGAGTGACGCCTTCTGGAAGGTTCTCGGCCCATCCAGTGAGGATTTCTGCACTTGCTGGATTCGCAAGATCCGAGCCCGATACATGAACCAGATCCCCTTCGTGGATCTCCAAGGCATCCAAGGCTTCACGCGAAGGTTCTGATTCCACCCCCGTCGTCACGATCGAGGTCATCGAACCATTCGCTTCGACCAGCTGAATCGCAACGCCGATATCGCCAACGAGTTCGGGAAGAAGAACCTTCACTCCTGCTTCATGAAGAAGCTGACGAACCATATACGAATTGGGACCGGTCCCCAGAGGCGAAGCGGTCGCGGTATAGACACCGAGCTTTGACACAGCAGACAAAGCGGTGAAACCACCTGCTGGAAGCGAGGTTGCTGCAGCTGCGTGAACGGAGCCTCCCCGCTCTGGCAGCTGATAAATTCGCATGGGAAGAGAGAGCACAATCGAATAGGTCGAGATAAAACGCCCGGTC
>CALIZH010000189.1 GCA_938028585.1 uncultured Actinomyces sp.
GTGGCGAAAAGGTTACCCTTACGAGGCCTCCTCGCACGTCCCCTTTATTTTGTACGGTGCGGGGATCACCCCCGGTGCACGCGTAGACAGTGTGGTTGAGATCCGTGACGTGATGCCGACCCTGCTCGACGTTGCCGGCGTGGAGATTCCTGAGGAAGTTGAGGGCCGCTCTGTCCTTCCCTTGATTGCCGAGGCCGACGATGAAGTTCCGTGGAGAGAGTACCTTCACGGCGAGCATTACTTGTTTGACCAATCGATTCAGTGGATTCGTTTCGGATCTTATAAGTACGTGTGGTTTTCCGGTTGGGGAATCGAACAGCTTTTCAACCTCGATGAAGACCCCGAGGAATTGGTCGATCTGTGCAAACTTTCCGCTGATGCGCGAAGCAGCGAAGTCAGCGACGCGCTTCTTCGTGGAAGAAACTATCTGATCGCGGAACTTGAAGGACGCGAAGAAGGATATGTGTCCGAGGGAGGTTTAGTTCCCGGACGTGAGGCCGTGAAGGTCCTGACGCATTCCTATCCGCTTCGCGAAGAAGCACTTTAGGTCTACAGCCAACCCGCTGCCCGCGCTAAGGATGCGGCCTCCGCGCGGGTGCGTGCTTCCATCTTTAACATTGCCGAGGAAACGTGATTACGCACGGTTCCTTGACTGAGTCCCAGCGTACGGGCAATGTCAGCGATCGTGCCTCCACGCTCAACTTCGCGCAGAACATCTGCTTCGCGCTGGGTCAGTGATGACGAACCAGTTGATAGTGCCTCAACTGCAAGACTCTGATCGATTGCGCGACCGCCTGCTGCGAGCGTACGCACGCCCTCGGCCAAAGCCTCGACCGGCGCGTTCTTCACCATGAAACCCGTTGCCCCCGCATCGAGGGCGCGTTGCAAGTAACCCGGCCGGCCGAATGTCGTGACAATCAGTACGCGTACCCCGGGGAAACGGGCGCGAATTGCTTCGGTTGTTGTAATGCCGTCCATGTGAGGCATTTCGATGTCGATAATTGCGACGTCGGCGGGAGAGGCTGAGCGTGCAGAACTCGTCGGTGTCGCGTCGAGCGAAGCGTCTTGCGTTGCCAAACGAGTGAGTTCTTCAAGAGCCTGCACTCCATCGGCGGCCTGAGCGACTACCTCGATGTCACGCTCCAAGTTGAGCAGCCCGGCCAAAGCTCCGCGAATCATTGCCTGATCGTCGGCCACGAGCACACGAATTGTCACGCTCACCTCCTGCGTAGCCATCTGGGCTACTAGGTTAGCGCAGTTGGGGGCACTATTCCTTGCGCTGGTTCACCATATCGGAGGATGGTTCCTCTTCGTTAAGAGGCATAGAGGGGAAAGTAAGAGAAATCGTCCACGTATGTCCCGATGCGCCCCAGGTCAAAGTTCCCTCATCACCGACGAGCTCAGATAGCCCAACGAGGCCTGATCCCGATCCTGCCGTAGAAGCGGCGTAGGCGGCAGAATAACCGTCATTCCAGACACTGACACTGTCTGCAGATAAATGAATACGGACGAGGGAAGGGCGAGCGTGAAGGAGAGCATTCGTGACTCCCTCGCGAATGACATGGGCTGCAGCCGCCGAGCGCGGTCCCGACGCAGGCTCCCCATCGTTTGTGATCTCGGCATCAATGCGTGCGACCTCAAGTAAAGATCGTGCTTCTTGGAGTTCCTCGGAGGGGGATAGTGCGCGCGTGGCCGCAACGATGCGGCGAACGTCAGCCAAGGCCTCGTTTGATTGAGCAGTAACTGAACGGATTTGTTCACGCGCTTCCTCATTGTGTCCCTCGTCCAAAAGACGACCGGCCAATTCAGAAATCATCGTGATGCCCATCAACGAGTGGCCCAAGATATCGTGCAGGTCAGTGCTCATGCGCGCTCGCTCAGCTGCCTTTGCGCGCTGGATTGCATCTTGGCGGCGTAGACGTTTGCGAGTCGAGCGCTCCATACGCCAGCGAGCCATGCCCACAAAGATGCCAACCAACGCTAGGTAACACCCTGCCCACAGGGGCTCACCCTCCGCGTAAGCAAATACTCCAGCGATCGCAGCGATTGGGACGATCCCTGCAATCACGTAACGGCTTGGTGCTTGGAACACCCACGCAACCAGGAAGAAGGAAGTCAACATGAAGGCGTAGGGGACACCGACACGGATCGCGTAGACGAGATAGACCAGCGTTGTGAGCGCCAGTGCCCCATGGGAGAGGATGAACGGCCTCGTGAAGGAGTTGCGAGCAGGCAGGGGATTGGTCAGCCACGTTGCCGAGTTAGCAAGCGCGAGGAGCACGCACAGTCCGATGATGCTCGCGCGCTGCGTTGAGGAAGGCAATTCCATGGCGTAGGCGAGGGGAAAGCCCAAGAACAGCATCCA
>CALIZH010000190.1 GCA_938028585.1 uncultured Actinomyces sp.
TTTTGCGTGAGTGGTTTGTGGGCCGCGGGTAGGCATTTATTCGAGGCTAGCTAAGAGACCATATACGGTTGTGGGGGCTGCGGTGAAAGGAATCACCGCAGCCCCCACAGCCGTTAATAGCGTTGAGCGCTCAGATGTAACGCGTTGGAATTGCAGGTTCGCCTTCCGACAAGCGCCATGCTTGGTAAGGAAGCTCATTACGCGAACGCAGGTGATGAGCCTGGGCCTCGGACAGCGCCTGAGAGCTCCACGCTTCGCTTTGGATTTCTCCATCGACAATCAGTGGAACTTGAAGGGGGCGGGCGCCATTTTCCTCGAAGAAAGCAGCAGCCTCTTCAGCGCTTCCGGTGAAAAGGATTTCTTCGCTTGCGTAGCCGTCCTCGTCGTAAAGGCGACCCGCGTACTTCTTGCCGGCAACGGTGTTCTTCGAAGCAGACTTCTTCGCAACACCCACCATATTTCCGTCGGCGTCCTCGCGGGATACGAGCTTGTATACGAGGGCTGCGGTGGGGACGCCGGAACCGGTAATCAGACGTGTGCCAACACCGTAAGAATCGACGGGAGCGGCTCCCAAAGCTGCAATGGCATACTCGTCAAGATCAGAAGTCACGGTGATCTTCGTGGAGGTCGCACCGAGCGCATCCAGTTGTCCACGAACCGTAAAAGCCTGAGCGACGAGGTCGCCGCTGTCCAAACGTACAGCGCCCAATTCCCCGCCTGCAGCGCGCGCGGCCTCGACGGCGGTCTTAACGCCCTCGGTGACGTTGTATGTATCAACCAGAAGAGTTGTATTCGGGCCAAGGGAAGCGATCTGAGCATCGAATGCCTGGCGCTCACTGTCGTGAAGCAGGGTGAATGCGTGGGCGGCAGTACCGATCACCGGGATTCCGTAGCGCTTGCCGGCCTCGAGATCTGAAGTGCCTGCGAAGCCGCCGATAACCGAGGCGCGTGCTGCAGAGACAGCTGCGCGCTCGTGGCCTCGGCGTGCACCCATGTCCAGGCAGGGGCGTCCGTGCGCGGCAATTGTCATACGCGAAGCGGCAGAAGCGACTGCGCAATCGTAGTTGTAGATCGACAAAAGAAGTGTTTCCAGAAGGGTGCACTCGGCGAAAGTGCCTTCAACGGTGAGCAGGGGAGAACCCGGGAAATAGCACTCGCCTTCGGCATAGCCTGAAATATTCCCGCGGAAACGGAAGGTCGACAAATACTCCAGAGCTGTATCAGAGACAACCTTCTTTTCGGCCAACCACTGGATTTGCTCAGGGGAGAACTCAAAGCGGTCCAAGGCCTCGAGAACCCGGCCCGTCCCTGCAACGACGCCGTAGCGGCGGGTAGCGGGAAGACGTCGACCAAAGAGCTCGAAGACGCAGTGTCGATTCGCGGTACCCGACTTCATGGCAGCGTCGAGCATGGTCAATTCATACATATCCGTCAGAAGCGACGTTTCAAATGATGCAGGCATATCTCAAATTTAATCGCCTTCGTGGAAATATGTGCAAGAAATGCCAAAAATGCAGACAGGAGGGCATTTCATGCGTAGGCTTAAGGTATGTCGGGCGTTCCTGTGACGGCGAAAAATCCCAATGTCGGGACCGTAAAAGCGTCGGTGCCGAGGTGGAACCTCATTGTCTGGGATGACCCGATTAACTCATTGGACTACATCGCCGAAGTCCTTCACCGGCACTTCGGTTACCCGCGTCCTACGTGCGAAGCACTGACTTTGCAAGTGCACAGTGATGGAAAGGCCATCATCGCCACTGGGCTACGTGAACGCGTCGAAGCAGACCTACAAACACTCCACGATTACGGAGTGCAATCAACATTGGAGCGTGTCACGTGATCGGCCCCTTTACCGTCTCACGACGGGGGATTAGCGCACCGATCGGAAGGGACTACAACCTTCTGATCCAGCAGCTGATCCACGAAATACTCGTGGTCTTAGACGACCCGGGGGACTTCCCCATGTTCTTATCCGCTGCAACAGGACTCGAAAGCGAACGTGCGGCAGCGATTGATCCTGCTCTGGATTTCCTTCTTCCCCCGATGAGCACGGATCCCCAGGAAGCTGCGCGTCTGCGTGCGCTAACCGAGGACACGCTGCGTTCACAAAAATCTCAGCGACTTCGTACCGTGTGTAACCAACTCAACGATGTGCTGGTTGACGGAACAAACTACCTTGTTCTGGACGAAGAATCGACCTGGAATTGGCTGGGTGCTCTGACCGATATGCGCCTTGCTTTGGCTGGAGAACTGGGCATTCATAACGATTCTGACGTGATTCGGATCGAGACAATCGCTCAGGAAAAACCCGAGGGGACACGCGAGCAAAGCGCTGCCGCGATCTACCTACTGATCACATGGTGGCAAGAGTCACTGCTCAAATCTGTGCATCTCCAGGGTGAAGCGAGTTAGTTTCGTTGTATGGATAACGCGCCGATTGGTATTTTCGACTCTGGTTTAGGTGGACTCACGGTTGCGCGTGCCGTCATTGATCAGCTGCCAGACGAGGACATCGTTTACCTGGGGGACACGGCTCACGCTCCCTATGGTCCGCGTCCGATCGCCGAAGTTCGCCAATTGACGCTGTGGGGGCTTGACCGCCTTGTCGAGGCCGGAGCAAAAGCTTTGGTCATTGCATGCAATACCGCAACCGCTGCTGCGCTGTCAGACGCGCGGGAACGGTACTGGGTGGGCCAGCACATTCCCGTCATTGAGGTCGTGACCCCTGCCGCGCGTGCTGCTGTCGTTGCAACGCACAATCGCAAGATTGGCGTGATTGGAACTCAGGCAACCATCCAATCGGAAGCCTATGTCAATGCTCTTGCTGCAGTTCCTGGTCTTCGAGTCTTCCAGCAGGCGTGCCCGCTGTTCGTCGAGTACGTCGAGGCTGGGCAAACAGCAGGTCCTGAGCTGGAGGGTATTGCCCGCGAATACCTTGCTCCCCTGAAAGAAGAAGGTGTCGATACCCTGATTCTGGGCTGCACCCACTACCCGCTTCTTACCGGAGTTATCGGTCGAGTGATGGGGGATAACGTTCGTCTGGTTACCTCCTCGGCCACAACGGCGAATGTCACTTACAACGAGTTGGTTGACCGCGATCTGCTCCATGCGCCGCGCCGCGGCGCAGGCGATGAACCGCAGCACCAGTTCCTCACCACCGATGCTTCGTCGCGCTTCCCGATTCTTGCCCGCCGTTTCCTTGGGCCTGAGGTTCAAAGCGTGAGTGAAGTCCCATCCCTCCCGCTAGAAGGAGATGCTCAGTGAGGCTTCGTATCATC
>CALIZH010000191.1 GCA_938028585.1 uncultured Actinomyces sp.
GGAGCCAGAAGAGGGGCTGAGTGTCCAAATCGGTGACAAAGGCTCGGATCGCTCTCAACCGGGCGATGCGTAACCGCATGATTCCAAGGTTCTCCAGCCTGCGCTCTGGGAGGTGGAGGTCCTTTGTCACCGCTATGGACACCAACAGGCTGATTCCAGTCATTGTCCCCAGGTGCTGACGGGGTCGAGCGGACTGTCGGTCAGCGACGGAAGCCGAAGGCGGCACCGATGAGCTGATCGAAGGTGCGGTCGGGCAGGACTCGGCGCGCGGCAATGAGGGGCCCCGCCATGAAACCCACGGCGTAGCGGGTCCGGGGGCGGCGGGCGGTGATGATCTTGCCGACAGTGCGGGCGATGACCGCCGGCGGGGAGAAGCGTCGATTGTTCGACTCGCTGCGCATGGCTCCGGCCACGGCCCAGATCTGATCGGCGTAGGCGCTGCCCTCGGCTGTCGCCTCCAGGTGGTCGGCGGCGATCGACCACCAGGCGGTGCGGATCGCGCCGGGCTCGACCACGACGACGTCGATCCCGAAAGGAGCCAATTCGATACGCAGAGCGTCGCTCAGGGCCTCGACGGCGTACTTGGTGGCGTGGTACCAGCCGCCCAACGGTGTGGTCAGCCTTCCGCCGATGGAGGAGATGTTGATGATGGTGCCCGAGCCCTGGGCACGCATGTGCGGGCTCACCAGCTGGGTCAGGCGGGCCAGGCCGAAGACATTGACCTCGAACTGGCGACGGGCCTCGTCGATCGGGACGTCCTCGATGGCCCCGTAGGAGCCGTAGCCGGCGTTGTTGACCAGCACATCGATGCGGCCGGTCTCCTCAAGGATGCGGTTCACGCCGGCGCTCATGGAGGCATCGTCGGTCACGTCCATGGCCAGCGGGCGGATGCCGTCGGCGGCCAGGGCATGCAGGCGGTCGGTGCGCCGGGCCGCCCCGTAGACGATGTAGCCCAGCGCCTGGAGCTTGCGGGCGGTATCCTCGCCGATCCCGGAGGAGGCGCCGGTGACGAGCGCGGTGCGGGTCGCACCGTGGTCTGCGGCGTTCTCCGAAGAGCTCTCGGTGGAGGTCGTGGGGGCCTGGGCGGTCGTGGGTGTGGTCATCGTCTGAGGTGTCCTCTCGGTAACATGAATGTAGATTCATGTTTGTGCAAGTGAGATGCTCGGCACGGTATCGGGCAGGCCTGAGGAAGGGGAGAAGGATGGCTCGGGTTACCCATGACGCGGTCGAGCGGGACGGGACGGTGCCGGAGGCAAGCGGCGTGACCTTGGAGCACACGGCAAGGCGTGCCGATGCGGTGCGTAACCGGACCGCCATCCTGAAGGCCGCCAAGCAGCTGGTCGCTGAGCAGGGCACGGAGGTCGCCATGGGGGAGATCGCTCGGGCGGCCGGCGTTGCCGTGGGCACGCTCTACCGGAACTTTCCTAACAAGGCGGACTTGCTTGCGGCGGTCGTCAACGAGTATGTCGAGGCCCTGGCAGATGACGCTCAGGACGCCTGGGAGCGCGTCGAGGCCGGCCGGTCCGACGCTGCCCAGGAGCTCCTGGGCTTCCTGGGGCGGGCCTTGGAGATGATCTTCCGGAGCCATCCCTCCAAGACTGTTGCTCGGGCGCTGGGGGCGGAGGTGGAGTACGCCGAGCCGGAGACTCGCGCCACCGAGGCCCTGGGGCGCCTTATCGAACAGGGGCGTGCGAGCGGGCGCCTGCGAGCCGACCTCACCGTCTCCAACCTCTACGTCCTCATGGTCTTCTACCCCGGTGACGGCTCTCCCGAGGTCCGCCGGCGCTGGCTGGAGCTCATCCGTCCCGGTCTATATAGCGAACGATACGAGTATCGTCAAAGTTCTCACAGTCTATGAGTTTAGCGATCTGACAATAGAATAAGTCACACCTTAATTGTTCTTGCATTCTAAATGTGAAGTGCAATAATATGTTCGCAAAATGAGCCTCATTGGGGTGTCGACGTGAAGTGGACACAGTAAGGAAGAGTAATGACTCCAGAGTCGATCCGGGTGACTTTGTATCGTTTGGAAGGACTGCCCGATCTTGAGCATGCCGTGAAAGTAAACGAGAATATCACAAAGAAGGAAACTGTTGTTGGTGGGCGTAATGCGATCGTATGTTACGGAGAAAAAGAAACGAAGAGGGCTTGGTGGAGTGATGGATTCGAGGCAATTTCTAACATGAAGTTCAGTGCTCCCAGCAAGCAGTCAGGAGCTGTTGTGGTGGTCGAGGACGGTAATATTGAGTCCTCAAAGGAGGTTTCAGCTTGGGTTATTACGTTTGGTTGTGGGTACCTATATATAAATCAGGACCACATAAAACCAGAGTTCGGTAAAAGTATTTTGATGCGCGCACTAGACCCTCAGTCATTGAGCAGGATAAGTAAAGTTTCGCTTGATATATTAGCGAAGTCTACCAGCACGATGATTCCCTCAGGCTCAAGCTTACGAGAGTTCGATTTTGAAGAAATGGGTGAGGTGGCGCTAGGTTTGACTGGTACTCAAAGGTTGGATGGCATTCAAGAAGGGAGGCGTTCAAGTGTACGGGGTGCAGATTCCTTGAATCTGACACTTAATTCAAATCAAGATGAATTGATTAAGGAACTTGATTATCTGCTGGATGCATATAGTCAGTTCGATATTAAAACTGAGTTTGAGGGACTCGGTAATTCCGCTTTAGCGTCCAGAAGGAATCACAGACTCGTAGAGCGCCAAGTACTCCCATTGGTCGCTTCATTGCCATCAGATCGACTGTCGATTAGCTGGCCAGATAGTTTTGCAAGTAATATTGATGAGATGCAGTCGTTTAAAATTATGGGATTGCGAGGAAAATGGGCAGTCAGTCTAGGGGAGCCGAGGAGCGCTCCTTTTTTCAAGGGAATTCCAAGTATAGATGATCTAGGAAAGGAGATTAGTAAAACAGTCAACCTCAGGCTTACCTATTTAATGAAATCGTTGTATGTGAAATTCGGGGGCAAGGATGACGTTCTGCCATTAAGTGCTCTCTTAACATACAAATGTCACGAGGAGGGACAGCTTTACGAGTTCAGAAACGCAGAGTGGATGTGTGTTAACAATAAAAGTCCGGTTGCAAGTCGACAGGATTCAGCTAGATTAAGTTCCTTTCTTATGAAGGATGTTATTGAAGAAAATTACGCAAACTTCGATTTGCAGAGTAAAGAAAGCTATCGAGTGACAATATGCGAAAAGAACGGCGACGACGAAGGGAAGGACCTGTGTTCCTGTGATTATACAATTAAAGATATCGGGAACTGCTTCATTGATGAGATTTATAGAGTAATTAAAGGTGCAAGAGTAAAGATGATTGCTGGGTCAGAACCTGACTCTGATGTGCTGGGTGAAGTGTGTGTTAAAAAGTGGCTAACCTTTAGATGTAAAATCGAAGGCGAAGAACATTATTATGTAAACGGAAAGTCTTACCGACTATCCGATTCGTATATCGCTAATTTGAATAGCGCTGTCGAACTAATTTTTGATAGAGGTAGTAAGCTTACCTACTCACATCTCCCTTTGTGGTGCAGGAAGTGTTATCCAAATGAAAAGAACTATAATAGCCTGCTTGCGCGAGCACTCGGAGGGCTTTGTCTGGACGGAAAATCATTAGAGAAGAAAAGCGGTCTAAAAATAGAGCCCTGCGATATAGTTCTTAAAAACGGGGAATTCATATATGTTAAGCGTATCGATCGAAATAGGTCAGTCGATGTTAGCCACTTACTTGCGCAAACGACTGTATCAGTAGAAGCGTTACTGTCTAGCCCCCAAGCTCAAAAGGCATTAGAGGGAATAATTGACGATAATGAGTATCGTACTGTCCCGAGACGGGTTGTTGTTATTTTTGCGAACAAGAAGCCTATGACGGCGAAGTCTCTTTATATGTTTAGTAAGATCAACTTAGTTCGGCTCGAAAAACGTATGGCTCGACACAATGTAGACCTTTGTGTGATATCCGCTCGTATGAGTTGTTAATAAAGATGGCTTGTTGAAAGTCTGGTGTGCACTGTTTTTAGGGCGGATGACTTATTGAGACTTATTCATAGGGGTGTTTAGGCTGCTTAAAGGGAGTGTGTGTCGTTAGA
>CALIZH010000192.1 GCA_938028585.1 uncultured Actinomyces sp.
GCGCATCTCGCGACGCGTGCGCGTCTCGTGGAGGATCAAGATTCCGCCGAAAGTCTGAATAATGACGCCCATCTGCGACAGAGGGAAGGCAACTGCGACGCCAAGAAGTGAGGAGGAAACCTGGGTCAGCAAAATCGCCGCTCCCCACATCATGCCGGGGATGAGTTGGCGAAGAGTGAGCAAGCTCCAGCGATTGTCTTCCTTGCCCAGTTGAGGCGAGAGCGCGGGGATCGTTGCGATGAGGCCGACAAGGAAGTAACCGGCCGATTGGGGAAGGATCACGGAGCGTCCGTCCAAGCCGAAGCCTTGAACAATCAGGAGGTAGGCGACAAGGCAGGCGGTTGAGATAACCAGAAGTATTGTTCCGCGCTTCCAGTCAACGTTTTCGGCGGCGGCCTCCTGAGTTTTTTCAGTCTTGGAGATGAAGACGACGCCCAGGGTAAGAAGCGCGATAGAGCTCAGTGCAAAGACAAGCGCAAGGCCATGGTTCATCTCACCGAAGAGAATGATCCCACCCAGACACATGAAGATAATCTGGCCTGCAGTCGTCAGCGGCATGGTGCGTGAGACACCGAGGACCTTCAGACAAAGAATTTGGAGATACTGCCCGAATCCTAGGATCAAGCCTGAGAGGAAGGAAATGAGCAGTGTCTTGGTTGTCCAATGAACATCGATGAAGGGGGTTGCCAGAGCTGAGAAGAGGAAAGCACCTCCCAAAGTTCCCAGGGTCTTTTGTCGATCATCGCCACCCTGAGCAACAAGGACGATGGACATGAATCCGAGGAACAGGGCCGGGAGCAAAGCAACGAAGTAGTCGATCACGACATACTCACTTTCTGGTGCGTCAATAGGGGCAACCAAGGAATGATGTTTTCAGGCTAGTGGACAATCAAGCAAATACAAGGAGAGAGATCCCTATCCGGGCTGCGCGATAGATAACAATTTGGCGCACACCTAGCCCTAAATCGTGTGCGCGGCACAGCAAATTGCGACAATGAAGACCGTGAGTGAAATCAGCAACACCGAAGAATCGCCCTTCGAGTTTTTCTCCCGCGACCAGTGGGATCGCCTCGCCGATAGGTCGCCTCTTCCACTCACCCATACTGACCTTTCGCGTTTGGCATCCCTTGGCGATCCCATCGATATTGCCGAAGTCGACGCGATCTACCGACCGCTGACCGCGCTGCTGCAGCT
>CALIZH010000193.1 GCA_938028585.1 uncultured Actinomyces sp.
GTGCGACTCCTGCCTGGCGCGCAGCGAGGTCCACAGGACCGCGCCCGCGCTCAACGACGCCGGGCTGTACCGAGGGGTGTGGTGAGCCGGCGGTGCGTCGAGAACGCGCGGCTCACGAGCGCACCCCGCCCCGTCCGACAACGACCGTGTCTTGTGCGACGATCAGCGCCGCCGGCCGCGGTGATGAGCCTTGCCATGGTGACCGCCTTGACGCTCTTCGCCATGCTGTCGCCCACCATTGCGGTTGCTCGTTTTTCCATTTCTTTCCGGACGATGAATACTCAAAGGCTTTCTCGCTTGCTCCCCAAACAAATCTCTTGGTGAAATCCCTTTATTTCGCTTTGGCACACCACTCCGACTATCGGTTATATTGTTTTCCTTATTTTCATCCAGAGTCATATAACGAACCTCAACCCTATCGGCATAGCCGTAGGCGGCACGTCGCATAGCACGAACCCAAGGTTCCTTCATCAGGAGGTCTTCCTTCGGGAGCGAGAAGTCAACCGGATAAGTATCCTGACGATCAAGTCCGTCACAACTCTCTAGCAACACATAATCATTCGCCAGATCTGCACCAGTTCTAGCCTTCAGGGAGTGTCCCACCATGCGAACCTCAACAACGCCCAGACCGTAAGGTTTGCCGAGGCCCATGCGCAAGTATCCAACTTTACTGCTACTGGCATCTCGCTCTTCCTCAGGAACGAGGTTCTCAGGGGTAAGCACCCACAGCAACGCAGCAAGCTCATCTCGGGAAAGATTCTGGTAGCGAAGAGTGCACTTGAAATCACTTCCCGCCTTAATCCAGGACTTCACCGCCAGCCGAACCGCATCGTTACTAGACTCCCCGTCTTTCGCACCCAGTTCCTCTTGATTACCCTTAGGAAATTCGTTCTTACCCAACTGGTTCCGATGAACCGGATAGCAGGCAGAACCCAAGTACTGCCCTTCTCTAAAGTAATCACCGCGCCTCAGAGGTCCACCGGAGGAGGTAAGCGGAGTCTTCCCCGAACTGTCCGTAAGGAAACGACGAGCTGACGATACCTTAGGAGAAAGCAGAGGAGGAAGATCTCTCCTGTCCCTGCTGACGACGGCATTGGACGAATCTACCGCACTTATACTGATGCGCCCACGCGACGCAACATCCCCTCCGACGGCGTCCAACTCAGGGCTGGGAACAACATATCCAAACACCCTGTCTGCCGCAGATGCACGATCCTTGCTGCCAACAGGAAGCACACCTTGTTGCGCTGCCAGTTCAGTGGGCGAGCATTCATATGCGCGCCTACCCACCATCGTAGGCAGTATGGCTTTCACCTCAACATTGCGAGCAACCTCTCCGTTCGTGCTTTCCAGTTCTTTTCGATCGAGGACCGCAAACACTAGGTCGTTCTCTGACAGTTCACCAACTTTGTCGCGATCAACGCAGGATGCGGCACGATTCAGTAGATGGCGACCCTTTTCCTGCTCGCCCATCTCGATATACGAACGAACCACATTCACATACTTTTCGATGACATCGGAGGGTAACTCCAGTGCGGTACCCCGGACTATCAAATCATCTTTAGTTCTCTGTGCCTTGAAGAAGAATCGCTCATACTTTTTGTCTTGATACAGGTCTCTAGCATATTTTCCGGGAGGGGCGGTCCTGCACGGGAAGCCGTAGACCTCTATTTGATTGGCAGACCCTACACCTTTTGGCGGCTCGAAGAAACGTTCGAACTGCTTTCGCTCCTTATTCCAGAGGTGAGTCACCAGGATAACCGACCCTGACTTGCCTCTCCATTTCGTCACAATGGCACGAGTCCACTGGCCATGCGGAGTCTTCCTCCTGAACTCCGATAAGACCTGATCTTCATCAGGGTACTTTTTTCCACTTCTCGGCTTAATGGCGACATGTCCGTCGAGATAGACCCTTCCGACTCCCTCCCGCGCCGAATCTCTCAGCAAAGCACTCTCGTTCTTGGTTCCAGTTCCATTCAGAATTTCGACCGCCCACCCCTGAATCTCATCATCATAATATACGACACCCGGGAAGAGTCCGTTGGCCTGCGCGGGATCAACACGGTAAGTGAGGGGCTCATCATGCCCAGAAAACACCCTGAAGCGGGAGCAGGTTAGCGTCTCAAATGCGCGAGATATCATCCCTTTGATCATTGTTGGCGGAACTATCACTTTTCCGTTTACGTCAACAGGAAGAGAGACGCATGGCCTACCTTGCTTATTGACCTCACGACTCGACGAGGGCTCAGCACTCTGTTCACCAAACACAAGAGGTGTCTTAACGGTGATTTTCAGATCAACTGATCCTGTCCATCTCTCAGCGGCAAGATGATCATGGGCAGGCGCGACATCATCCTCGAAGAGGTCGGAGGAGTAACCTTTTTTCTGAGCTTGTTCTCTCGGCACCGGAATCCGGTTGACGGCAGAGTGGAACGGTTGGAACGCGGTCATATCAGCCCCACCTTCCGGTCATGAGCTCGTCGGTGAATACGGTGTTTCCGTACGTCTCCTCCACGGTGAAGACCTCGATGCTGTCCATG
>CALIZH010000194.1 GCA_938028585.1 uncultured Actinomyces sp.
ACACCACCAGTTTCCTGGTCTCATCGATCAGAAGCGTGCCCTCAATCCACGTCGCCCCCTTCCAAGCATGCGGATCGTCAACACCCATCGGAGCCATACGACGCACGCGATCGATGGTGGCCTGCGCACCATCGATCGCAATGTCCAAGCCGATCGTTTGGGCTGCCCAATGGTCGTAGAAAATCTCCCAACCAGCAGCAGTCTTAAGCAGCACACCTAACCGCGAACCCACCGTGGCCTCCCCATCAACGCGCAACCCAAGGGCCGCTGAGCACCTCATTCATACTCATTCGATCAGAACAAGTTATTCGGCGATCGTCGTCGAAAGCTTCAGGTCTATGAAGTACCCCGGGTAAAAAACGTCTCCCCTGGGACACATCCAGAGGAGAGGTGCGGGGAATCCTGTTGGCATCCAGGCTAGCACAGGCTCGCCCGCAAGCACCCTTCGACCAGAACGCGCCGCTTCCGATTTCTCGAAAACGGCGTTATTTCAACGGAAAGTCTGGAGCGGGCGACGGGAATCGAACCCGCGCTGTCAGCTTGGGAAGCTGAAGTTCTACCATTGAACTACGCCCGCGAGGCGCCTGATACCAATCGGTATGACCGGCACAACTCGTTCATCATAGCGGCTCCCCCGCCTGCAGTCCAAAGCATGACCTCTAGACTTAAAGGCGTGACTTCACCGAATCCACGCCCCGTCGTTGCCGCTGCAATCTTTGATCAACTCCCCCGCCCAAGCGCGCTTTTATGTGCCTCCCGCTCCTATCCAGAAGATTTACGAGGCCTCTTCGAACTCCCCGGCGGAAAGGTTGAGGAAGGGGAAGACCCCCTGCGCGGCCTCGTCCGCGAAATCGACGAAGAACTGGGGTGCGCACTGAGGATCGCTGAACCGGTCCTCACCCCCGAGGGGAAGTGGTGGCCGATCCTCAACGGTCGGGTGATGGCGGTGTGGGGATGCACCCTTGCTGACCCCACCCAAACCCTGACTCCGGGAGCCTCGCATCTCGAGTTACTGTGGACTCCTCTTGATCAAGTGATGGATTTACCGTGGATCCCCGCTGATTTCCCCATCGTCCAGGCGGCAATCAATCAGTTCTCATCTGGGAAATCCATGTGAATCGGCGAATGATCAAGACAGATCCAGAATTTCTGTCAGAATAGCTTTATGCCAAAAATTATTGGAGATTCGCTGGCCGACCATCGCGAGCTCACGCGCAACCGTCTTTTTGATGCACTTGCAAGCCTTCTTGCTGAGCAGCCATTCGATTCAATCTCCATGTCGCAGATCGCTTCGCGAGCAAAGGTTGGTCGCACCGCGGTCTACAACCACTTCCCCGACAAGGAAGTCCTGCTGCTGGAATTCATGCGCCGGGTCACGGTGCAGTTCTCCCAAAAACTCCAAGAAGCGCTCGATCAGGTCGATGATCCACTTGCCCAACTGCGCATCTACATTCGTGCGCACTTGGAGATGACCACTCGTTATCACCTGAACTCGACCTTTAATCTGCGCACTCAAGTTTCACGTGAAAACTCTGCGCACCTGCACGACCACGCGACGATTATTTCGACGCGGCTCTTAGAAATCCTTGCACGTTGCATGGAAACAGGCGCAATTCCGCGGCAAAACCCCCACGTATTGATTCCGCTTATTCATTCATGCCTTGCTGGGAATCGTCTTCCGGCCAACCCTCAGACCCGCGAAGCAACAATCCGCACTGTCCAAGCCTTCATCTTGCGAGGCATAGGCGCTAATGTTGAGGTTCCTTCTTCAGCTGAACGCCCAGGATCTGACACCGCAGTTCAGGAAGTTTCGACTGCAGCAGTGCCAGAAGGGGATGCTCGCGATAATTCGTATATGCGTTGTCCCGTCAGTGCCTGACATATGTGAATCAGCTAACTTCGATAGGATCGGGGAATAAGTGACCGGCACGAACCGTTGAGCTGGACATCAAGCGGGGCATGTGCCCCAACACGAATCAAAGGAGTGCCCTTCAATGAGTACCATCGAGCTCACCACTGAAAACTTCAGCGAGACCGTTAATTCCGACAAGATCGTCCTGGTTGATTTCTGGGCGACCTGGTGCGGCCCGTGCCGTCAGTTCGGCCCCATCTTCGAGTCCGTCTCGGAGAAGCACCCCGACATCGTTTTCGGCAAGGTTGACACTGATGCGCAGCAGGAACTTGCTGCTTCCGCTCAGATTTCGTCGATCCCGACCCTGATGATCTTCCGCGAAGGTG
>CALIZH010000195.1 GCA_938028585.1 uncultured Actinomyces sp.
ATTGATAAAGCACTCGAACTTTGGAGTGCTCAGGGATGCTCCGCCATCTTGGTTCCTTCTGGCGGGCAGGGCAGTGACGAGGTTATTTCAGAAGCCGAGGCGATGAGCCGTTACATGCTCCGCCTTGGAGTTCCGCGGGAGGCTCTTCTTCCAGAAGATCAATCAACGACAACGATGGAAAACCTCGTTTTTGCCAAGAATCTTCTGGATGCGCGTCAAACGACACCCTACCGTTGTGCATTCGTGACCTCGGACTACCACGTATTCCGCACGGCACTCTATGCTTCAAAAGTTGGACTTAAGGGTGACGGCATCGGTTCGAAGACTGCTGGATATTACTTTCCAACAGCGTTTATCCGCGAATTTATTGCTATCACAAAGGAACACTGGCTTCCCTACGTCATCATCACGATGATCTGGGCAGCCAGTGTCCTATCGCCGTATCTCGGCTCGTTGATATTCTCGAATTAGAAAGCGGGGGAGAAGTACCCCTTAGTGAGCGGCAGCGATACTCTCGCGAGCCTGTGCCGCAATGTTCTCAGGCGTGAAGCCGTACTTCTCAAACAGCCGGGCGCCGTCCACGGACTCGCCAAAGTGTTCGAGGGAGACGATCCGTCCGGCCTCACCAACCCAGCGGTACCAAGGAAGCGCAATGCCGGCCTCGACAGCCACGCGCGCGCGAACCGCCGAGGGGAGGACCGACTCGCGGTAGGCCTCGTCCTGGTTCTCAAACCACTCAATGCACGGAACCGAGACAACGCGCGAGGCAACTCCCTCGGCCTTCAGCAGGCGATGAGCCTCCAAAGTAGGTGCTACCTCTGAACCCGTGGCCATCAAAATAACCTCGGGAGTGCCTTCGCAATCGGCAAGAATGTAGGCACCGCGGGCAACACCTTGAGCATCAGCAAGCTCGCTTCCTTCACCACGGGCGGGATTAGGAAGGTTCTGTCGGCTTAAGACCAAAGCTGCAGGATGATGCTGCTCGAGGATGTTCTTCCATGCCTGGACAGTCTCAGCTGCGTCCGCAGGGCGAATCACTGCAAGATTTGGAATCGCACGGTAGGAAGCAAGATGCTCGATGGGCTGGTGTGTGGGTCCATCTTCGCCGACACCGATTGAATCATGTGTCCAAACATAGGTGACAGGAAGGTCCATGAGAGCGGCAAGGCGAACCGCGCCGCGCATGAAGTCCGAGAAGACGAAGAAGGTACCGCCATACACGCGAGTGAGACCATCAGCCGCGATACCGTTCATCGCACAGGCCATCGCAAATTCGCGAATACCAAAGTGGAGGTTGCGGCCGTATGGATCAGCTTCAAAGGAACGCGAGTACGTCCCTTCCGGAAGGAATGAGGTCAATCCATTGAGGAAGGTGTTATTTGATCCACCGAGGTCAGCGGAGCCACCCCAGAGTTCAGGAAGCACCGGTGCGATAGCGTTCAGTACCTTTCCCGAGGCCGAGCGGGTTGCGATTGCCTTATCCGCCGGGAATTCGGGGAGCGCCTTTTCCCACCCCTGGGGGAGTCCTCCCTGACGAAGGCGCTCAAGAAGAGCCGCTCGCTGCGGATTTGCTTCCTTCCACTCTTCGAAACGCTGATCCCATTGGTCACGCAGTGTTTGTGCGCGCTGAGCAAATTGCCTGCGTGAATGCGCAACGGCCTCTTCATCGACGGCGAAGTGAGCATCCGGATCGGCTCCCAATGCGAGCTTTAAGCCACGAAGTGCCTCTTCGCCGAGTTTGGCACCGTGGATTCCTCCGGTGTTGGATTTTTCGGGAGTCGGCCAACCAATAACCGTCCGTAGCGCAATGATCGAGGGCTGGTCGGTGTTATCACGAGCGGCATCCAAAGCCTCATCCAAGGCTTGAACATCTTCAACGTAGGAGCCATCCTCGCTCAACCAGTCCACGCGCTGGACGTGCCAACCGTAGGACTCATAGCGCTTAAGAACATCCTCGCTGAAAGCGATATCCGTATCGCCTTCGATCGAGATGCGGTTATCGTCCCATAAAACGATGAGATTGCCGAGCTTTTGTGTTCCCGCAAGGGACGAAGCTTCCGCGGAAACGCCCTCTTGAAGACAGCCGTCACCGGCAATGACATAAACACAATGATCAAAAATTGACTGACCATGAGGGGTATCGGGATCAAGAAGACCGTGGGTGAAACGCTCCGCCATTGCGAAACCAACAGCAGAAGCAAGACCGGTTCCCAGCGGTCCAGTTGTGAGCTCAACACCAGGGGTATGCCCGAACTCGGGGTGTCCGGGAGTGAGTGCGCCTTCGGTACGCAGGGCTTTCAGGTCCTCAAGTTCAACGCCCATTCCCGCAAGATAGAGCTGGAGATATTGAGTCAGTGAAGAGTGGCCCGATGAAAGAATGAAACGATCGCGGCCCAGCCAGTGTGGGTCTGACGGGTCAAGGTGAAGGTGATGCTGGTAGAGCGCATACGCCGCAGGAGCTAGAGAAATCGCTGCTCCCGGGTGTCCATTTCCGACACGTTCAACTGCATCAGCGGCGAGAATTTTGGCGGTGGAAATAGCGCGGCTATCGAGCTCATTCCAAGACGCGGGCACGATTGGACCTCCTGGCAATCGGTAAGATGGCTTCCCTGCAGGGTTAAGTGTAGCCGCTCGCCGCGCTCTAACAGCGAATATGCAGTAAATCAGTCGAGCGCAAATACAATGACCCCGTGGCTAAACAAATGGAGCGTGTTCAGGAAGAATGGCTTATTTTCCTGAGTGTCGAGAAGGGCGCATCCCCGCATACTGTCTCCAACTATCGGCGCGATGTACAAAAATATTGCGCTTTCCTAGAGGCACGTGGCGTTGATCAATGCGATCAGATCACCGAGAGTTCGATTGAGGACTTTCTTGCGTCACTTAGCGAGGTGAAAGACGGACATGCTGCAGCACCCTCCTCCGTGGCGCGCGCATTAGCGGCAATTCGTTCTTTCCACAAATACGCACTTCGAGAAGGCCACAGTGCGCAGGATCCCAGCGCCCAAGTTCGTGTTCCCCAAGTTGCCGAGCACCTTCCGAAAGCTCTAACAGTCGAGCAAGTTGAAGCCTTGCTCGAGGCGGTGGGAACCGGGGATGATCCGCGTTCACTTCGTGATCGAGCCCTGCTTGAAACCCTCTACGCAACGGGTGCCCGCGTGAGCGAAGCCGTTTCAATGGCGATTGATGACCTCGACCTTAATGAAGAACTTCCGATCATTCGTCTGTTTGGAAAGGGACGTAAGGAACGACTTGTTCCCTTGGGATCTATGGCAAAACAGGCTCTTGAAGCCTATCTTGTGCGTGCGCGTCCCTTCTTTTCTTCAAAAGGGAAAGGCTGCCCGAACGTCTTCCTCAACAATAGGGGAGGCGCACTTTCACGTCAGTCCGCTTGGGACATCATTCAACGCGCTGCAACGCGCGCGCAGCTTGAGGTGCCCGTCTCTCCACATACCTTGCGACATTCCTTTGCAACACATTTATTAGAAGGCGGCGCGAATATCCGAGACGTCCAAGAATTGCTTGGGCATTCCTCTGTCTCGACGACGCAAATCTATACCAAGGTGACGATTGCGACCCTTAAGGAAATGTACCGAACTGCCCATCCGCGCGCGCAGCTCGATCCAAGCGATCTCACAACCTCGGCCTCGGCATCCCAATAGAGCAAGCGAGGGCGCAACTTCAGCGAGGGTAGGGCGGAATTGTGTGGAGCAATGCACTAAGATGGGGAACGTGACGAATCCATCTCAGCCAACGCTTACCGGGGATCTTCCTGCCAGCGAAGAAAATGATTTCCCCGTCCCGGCACCACTGACCGGGCATGGACCCGCACGCATTATTGCGATGTGTAATCAAAAAGGTGGGGTTGGAAAGACAACAACGACCATCAATCTCGCAGCCTCGCTAGCTGAATATGGGCGTCGTGTTCTGATTGTTGACTTTGATCCTCAAGGTGCTGCATCTGTTGGCTTGGGCATCAATACCCTGGAGATGGAACACACAATCTATAACCTCCTGATGAATCCGAAGGAAGATATTCATCAGGCCCTGTGCCACACCTCAATTTCCGGTCTCGATATCGTGCCTGCGAATATCGATCTTTCGGCTGCCGAAGTTCAGCTGGTTAATGAGGTCGCGCGTGAATCAGCGCTTTCGCGTGTTCTTCGACCAGTCGTCGAAGACTACGACGTCATTTTGATTGACTGCCAGCCTTCGCTTGGACTACTCACCGTTAATGCCTTGACCGCGGCGCACGGTGTGATTGTTCCTATGGAAGCGGAGTTTTTTGCTCTTCGCGGTGTCGCATTGCTGGTCGAAACCATTGAAACAGTGCGCGACCGCATTAATCCGCGCCTGAAGATCGATGGAATCTTGGCGACTATGGTTGATACCCGAACCTTGCACTCACGTGAGGTGTTGGAGCGACTTGACGAGGCCTTCGGTGACCTTGTTTTCACAACACGGATTGCGCGTACTGTAAAGTTCCCCGATGCTTCAGTCGCGACAGTGCCAATTACCAGCTACGCGCCGAACCACCCGGGCGCGCGTTCCTACCGACGTTTGGCCAGAGAGATCATCGCGCGTGGAGATGTCGCCTGAATATGACGGGACTCAAGCGGCACTTGATGATTTTCAAGTCTCGCTTGAAGTCTTCGAAGGTCCTTTTGACCTTCTGCTCCAATTGATCTCTCGGAAGAAGCTCGATATTACTCAGGTTGCCCTTGCCGAAGTGACCGATGAGTTCATTGCGCATATGCGTGCCTTTCCTGATCTTTCACGGACCAGCGAATTCCTTGTCGTAGCAGCGACACTGTTGGATATGAAGGCAGCGCGTTTGCTTCCTGATTATGAAGAGGAAACCTCACTGAGTAGTGAAGACCTTGAAGCACGTGACCTGCTCTTCAGTCGTTTGCTTCAATACCGAGCATTCAAGCTAGCGGCGGGGGAGATCGCTCAACGGCTTGATGCCTATGTGGGTTTAATCCCGCGCAGTGTTGCGCTTGAACCTCAATTCACTCGGCTTCTTCCGGAACTTCGATGGGAAGTAGGCGCTGAGGATCTTGCTCGTGCATGTGCTGACGCGCTCAGCGCTCAGCCACCGACTGTCGAAGTGACGCACCTCCATTCAGCTGCTGTGCCAGTTGCTCAGGAAGCAAAGGTCGTCATCGCGTATCTAAGTGCTCGTGGCCACGCAACCTTTTCTCAGCTCATCTCGGACGCGCGCGATACGGCTGTGGTTGTCTCGCGTTTCCTCGCTATCTTAGAGTTGTACAGGCGCAGAGCTATTGAGTTCCAGCAGGAAGAGGCGCTTTCAACACTGGAACTCATATGGAATGGGAATGACCCAAAGGTCGATGAATGGGAGGAGGACGTATGAGCGATGCACGTGACCTCGCTGAGACTCAACTTCTCTTCGCTCCCATCGAAGCAATTTTGATGGTTGTCGATCAGCCCGTTACTGCTCAACAGCTTGCCGGTGTTCTCAATGTATCTGCTGAAGATATCGAGCACGTGCTTGAAGCGCTCTCTGCGCAATACGCTGGACGCTCTGGCGGCCGTGAACACGGATTTGAACTTCGGCGTCTAGGTGGAGGATGGCGAATTTATTCTGCTCCTCGCTGGGAGTCGCTTGTTTCCCAGTTTATTGTTGGATCAGGACAATCTAAACTGTCACAAGCTGCTCTGGAAACACTTGCGGTTATTGCCTATCGTCAACCGATCTCGCGTGCGAGGATCTCTCAAATTCGCGGCGTGAATGTTGATGCAGTGGTTCGGACCTTGAGTGCACGTGAACTCATTGAGGAAGTTGGCCAATCTTCTTCGGGGGCTCGTTTGTATGGGACGACCCAAGTATTTCTTGAACGAATGGGAATGAATTCCCTTGACGAATTGGCACCATTAGCCCCCTACCTTCCGGCTTCGGACGAGCTGGACGAACTTGAGGAGACACTGTGAGAAACGATTCCTATAGTGAAGACGGCATTCGCCTGCAAAAGGTACTCTCACGTGCGGGGGTAGCTTCTCGACGGGCAGCAGAAGAGCTTATCGCCCAAGGCCGCGTTTCAGTTGACGGCAAGGTGGTTCGCGGTCAAGGTATGCGTGTTGACCCCAGGCGTCAGGCAATTCATGTCGATGGTAAGCGGATTATTTTGGAAGAGAATCGTCCAATTGTCATGGCTGTGAATAAGCCTGTTGGCATGGTTTCGACCATGTCAGACCCGGAGGGGCGTCCGACGCTGGCGGATCTTGTTGCTGATTACCCTGAGCGTCTGTATCACGTGGGCCGCTTGGATATCGATACTTCTGGGCTGCTTTTGCTGACGAATGATGGCGAGCTTGCGAACCGACTGACCCATCCTTCTTACGAGATTCCTAAGACCTATATCGCACGTGTTCACGGCGAGGTTAAGCCGGGTGTCCGCCGTCGTCTGCTCGAAGGCGTTGAATTGGAAGATGGTCCAATTGCGGTTGATTCTTTCCGCACCATGGAAACTTACGGTGATATCACCACTGTTGAAATCGTTGTCCATGAAGGACGTAACCGCCTTGTTCGCCGTCTAATGGATGAGGTCGGCTACCCAGTTCGAGAGCTCGTTCGTACAAAGTTTGGGCCCATTCGCCTGGAACACCTACAACCCGGAACAATGCGTCGCGTCAAGGGCCCGCAGCTTGCTGCTCTCTATGACGCAGTTGGTTTGTGAGTCCTGTGCCGTCGCACGTGAGCACAACCCGCGGCCCCGTCCTGATTATCGGCACGGGTCTTTTGGGCACTTCTCTTGCGCTTGCACTTCGTAGCGGGGGAGTTGAGGTTTTTCTCCGTGATTCCTCGCCAACGGCTGGACGCCTAGCACAGGATTTAGGCGCTGGTACTCTGATCGGTCCGGATGATCACTGCTCGCCGTCATTGGTGATTGTGTCAACACCTCCTGACGTTGCTGATATCTGTGTTGTCGATGCGTTGATTCGATATCCCGAGGCCGTCGTCAGCGATGTCGCTTCCGTAAAGTTGGCTGTCCTTGAGGGAGTTGTCGAGGAAGCAGAGCGCCGCGGCCTCGATATCACGAGCCGCTACGTGGGTTCTCATCCGATGGCAGGTCGCGAGCGTAGTGGCGCAGGTGCGGCAGACGCAGATCTTTTCTACGGCAGGCCATGGGTGATTGTTCCTAGCCCGACTTCATCTCCTGATGCAGTGATGCGGATTCGTTCGCTTGCGGGGGATGTGGGAGCCTTCCCCATTGAGATGGACGCTTCGACGCATGATCAATCCGTGGCGCTAATTTCGCACGTACCTCAGTTGGTCTCGTCAATGCTTGCTGCCCGGCTCGCTGATGCTCCCGTTTCAGCGCTTTCACTTTCAGGTCAGGGCCTGCGCGATACAACTCGAATTGCCGCCTCCGATCCTCGTTTGTGGACTGCTATTTTGGCGGGTAATGCTGGTCCCGTTGTCAAAGTGTTGAAGGATATTCGTGGCGATCTCGATGATCTGATTTCGCACCTGGATGCCGCCGCGCAGGAAGGCCCTCTTGAAGGTGGAAGCGTAGGAGCTGTCTATCGTGTGATGGATCAGGGCAATAGGGGAGTCGCGCGGATTCCGGGTAAACACGGTGGAGCACCAACCCGCTACGTCGTTCTCGATGTGTTTGTTCCTGATACTGCTGGCTCACTCGGTCGACTTTTCGCTGATCTCGGTGAGATCGGTGTGAATGTTGAAGACTTCGCCCTTGAACACTCTGCCGGCGCTCAAATGGGCGTCGCCCGTCTCAGTCTCGATCCATCAATCGTTGCTTCGACCATTTGCCAGCTGCAGGAACGCGGGTGGAATACCGGAAGTGGAGATTAATAGTGTCTGATGTTCATTCCCCTCACGGCTTGACGATTGCAATTGATGGGCCTGCAGGTTCTGGTAAATCCACGATTGCCAAGTTGCTTGCTCGTCGCTTGGGTATTGGCTACCTCGATACCGGGGCGATGTATCGATCATTGACTCTTATTGCCTTAGAGTCTGGCGTTGATTTAGATGATCATGATGCCGTTGCTGCCTTGCTTCCTTCTCTCGATCTTCACGCCGATTCAAACCCAGATGATCCACACTTTTTTGTTGGAGATCGCGAGGTCACTTCGTTAATCCGATCCTCTATCGTTTCCGAGGCCGTCTCGAAGATTTCCACGAACCTTTTAGTTCGCGCATGGATGGTCGAGCATCAGCGTCAACGCATGGCCGAAGCTTCTGCAAACGGAAGTGGAATGGTTGCGGAAGGACGCGATATCACCACTGTTGTATACCCTGAGGCCGATTTGAGAGTTTTGCTTGTTGCTTCACCGCTTGCGCGGATGAAGCGGAGGGCTAAGGAGCTATTTGGCGATCACAGCCCTGAAAGCCTAGAGAAAGTTCGTTCTCAGATTGTCGATCGTGATGCAGCTGATTCAACTGTCAGTGAATTTACGAATCCGGGTCCTGGAATTGAGCTGGTTGATACCTCGGATCTTGATATTGAGGGGGTCTTGGAGGCGGTTATTTCACTTCTGCCAGCAGGCATGAGTGGAAACCACAACTGAATGTGACGGGGGTCGCCGTACTCAATTGGAATTTTCGGTAGGACTTGGGCTAGACTATCCGAGTCGCCAAAATTTAGGTGATCAAACGGGCTGTGGCGCAGTTTGGTAGCGCACTTGACTGGGGGTCAAGGGGTCGTGGGTTCAAATCCCGCCAGCCCGACAGGTAATCAGGATCGGTTTTCCGATCCTGATTTTTTATTCTCAGCCGCCTTTTGCGTGAAGTTTTACGCCCAATTGACGGCAATAACTCTCATTCTTTTCTTAGGCAAGAACAGCTAGAGCATTCCGATGAACCGTGAGATCTTCGCTTATATTCAACGAAATTGACTGAAGAAATCCTGTGAATGAGTGCACTTTTTGATGTTACGGATGTGGCAAATGTGTATAGTGTTACGAAAGTGACTAACCATCATCACTGACGGAGTTAATCTATGCGAGTAGTTTCCCTGACAGCAAGTGCTGCATTCTTGAGCCTTGTGTTCCCACAAGGAATGGCCTTGGCGAATGCTCCTACTAGCGATCACCAGATCACCCTCACAGGGACGACAACAATTCGCGAACACCCCGTACAAAAGATCACTCTCACGAGTTCGCAAGGAGAACCTACCCGCGTTGCCCAAGCAGGCCTCGAGAATGTTGGAATTGGAAATGGGCATTCTTTAAAACGGTTCTCACGCGCCACGTTGCAATCGCAGGGCACATCTTCTTTTGATCCAAGTGATGATGCAGCAATCTTGACCGAACCGATCTCTGTCGATCCTTTTATGGTGACCGGTTTGTCTTGGAGCGGAGAAAGCGCGCTTTCTGCCAATACCCAGATGTTTATTCGGGTACGCGAGAATGGCCAGTGGAGCCAGTGGTACCTCACTGATAAGGATGGGGGAGCAGGAAAAGACCGTGCTGACGGTACTGAAGCACGCGGTGGTACGGATCCTTTCATTACCGCGGGAGCCGATGGTATCCAGATTCGCGTAACTGGAGACGAAGACGATCTTCCTGCTGATCTCGAAGTCGCAATGATTCCCGATAACCCGCAAGGCGAAACAACACTGGCAGAAGACGATGTTGTAACAACGGCTGCGGAAGGCACAGATCTTAATCTCGAGTCCGTGCAGGCTGAAGGTAACGATTTTACTTCGCTAATTCAGCCCGAGCAGAACACTGAGGCTGATAGCCAGAGCGCAGAGCCTGAAGCTGAAATACCAACCCCTGCTTCAAGCGAGGACAGTGCCGAGGAATCAACTCAAACTGTTTATCCAGGAGTCGGTAGTGGAATCGCAATCGGTCGCAGCGGTGCGCAGCTGAGCCGCGCATTCCCCAAGACCGCTCAGCCCAATGGGCTTCCCGTTGCGGTTACGAGTCGCGCTGGATGGGGTGCAGACGAGTCCTACCTTGACTGGGATCCCGAGTACTATAACACCCGCCATGTTGTCATTCATCACACGGCCGGTACCAATAACTACTCCATGGATCAATCTGCATCCATTGTCCGGGGAATCTATCACTACCATGCAGTGACTCTTGATTGGGGAGATATCGGCTATAACTTCCTCGTCGACAAATGGGGACGTGCTTTTGAAGGACGTAAAGGCACCTTATCCGCTCCTTCGGGAAAGATGGTCGCTGGCGCTCATGATCAGGGTTTCAACTCTGGAACAATGGGCATCTCGATGATGGGTACCTACCAAAATGAGGCTCCCTCGCAGGCAACCTTGAACACCGTCGGTGCTTTGGCAGGTTGGCAATTGCGTCGAGCAGGTGTCAATAATATGTCAGAGAAGGCTGTATTTAAGCCGCTGGGTTCAAACCCTAAATATCGTGCCGGAACCGCAGTGAATCTACCTCGCATTTCTGGTCACCGCGATACTTACCCGACAAGCTGCCCTGGTGATGCCGGCTACGCAAAGCTCCCGCAAATCCGCGAAATTGCGCAAGACGGCAGTCGTGCAACGACTGCGAACACCACAGAACGTTTGGCAGCCTACTCCGTTAAGGGAGCGATTCGAGGACTCTGGAATGAAAATCATTCCCTCATGGGTGATCCAAAGAGCGAGGAAGAATCAAGCGGTAGCGGGGTCTACCAGCTCTTCGAACGAGGTACCGCTTACTGGACCGAAAAGACTGGCGCCCATTTTGTCTCCGGATCAATCTTCCGCACATACGGTGACAACCGTTACGAACGTGGCTTCTTAGGATTTCCGACGAGTGATGAGTATCCTGCGGGTACTGGACGCGCGCAAGAATTCCAAGGTGGAACAATTACATGGACTCAAAATGCCGGTAGCCATACGCTTCGCCATGGCACTGGTATTGCTAACACTTTCGCTGAATTAGGTGGCGCGAGGGTTTTGGGTGCTGCTACGTCCAATGAGACTCGTTCGGGTACCGGAGTTTTCCAAGTCTTCGAAAAGGGGACCGCTTATTGGACAGCGGAAGCCGGTACCCACTTCGTCAGAGGAGAGATCTTCAAAGCGTACGGACAAGCGGGGTATGAACGCGGCTCATTAGGCTATCCGTTAAGCGACGAATACTCCACGAATTCGGGGCGCATTCAGGAATTCCAAGGTGGTGTCATTACCTCCTCGACTTCAGGAACCTACACCCTGCGTTATGGCACTGGTATAGCAAATGCATTTCGTGAAATTGGCGGGGTAAAAGTTGCAGGTTTACCGCGTACCGTAGAGACCCGTTCCGGTAAG
>CALIZH010000196.1 GCA_938028585.1 uncultured Actinomyces sp.
TGGATGACGCACGTGACCTGCGTGAGCGCGCCACTTTTGCGCCGGTGCGTGACCGCTACAAGATCTTCATCATCGACGAAGCCCACATGGTCAGCCCCCAAGGCTTCAATGCCCTGCTCAAGCTCGTTGAAGAGCCGCCTGAGCACGTAAAGTTCATCTTTGCGACGACGGAACCTGAGCGCGTCATTGGAACCATCCGTTCCCGTACGCATCACTATCCTTTCCGCTTGGTTCCGCCGGATATTTTGGAGCCCTACCTGCAGACTCTGTGCGATGAGGAGCATATTCGCGTCGGTGAAGGCGTCCTTCCCCTGGTCATCCGCGCCGGTGGCGGTTCTGTGCGTGACTCTCTGTCGGTCTTGGACCAGTTGATGGCCGGCGCAATCGATGGCGAGATCGCATATAAGACCGCTGTTGCTCTTTTGGGCTACACGGATACTGCGCTTTTGGATGAGACTGTCGATGCCCTTGCAGGGGGCGACGGCTCTGCTGCGTATCGCGTGATCGAAAAAATGGTGTCTTCAGGTCATGACCCGCGTCGTTTTGTCGAAGATTTCTTGCAGCGCTTACGCGATCTGTTGATTATTGCTGTCGCGGGTGATGGCGCCAACGATGTCTTGGTTGGAACGCCTCACGATCAGTTTGAACGCATGAGCGTCCAGGCAAAGAACTGGGGCACGCAGGCCTTGTCGCGCGCTGCTGACCTCACTGACGAGGCCCTCCGCTCCATGACTGGTGCGACCTCACCCAGGTTGCAGCTTGAGTTGCTCATCGGCCGAATCTTGGTGCCCGGTGCAGGCGTTGATGCCACTGCTGGTGCCTATGGAGTAGCACCAGCAGCAGTCGCTGGCGGGATGGCGGGTACCCCGGGACCGCTCTCTGGTGGAGTCGGCTTGGTTGGGGGCGGTGCCCCTGCCGAGGCCCCGGCTGGTTCGGGTTCATTTGGTGCTCGTCAGGCACGCGAAGCTCTTGCACGCAAGAAAGCCCAAAAGAGCGGAGACCAGGGCACCTCGGCGGCGCCAGAAGCTTTTGTCGATGGCCGTATTGATTCGCCTCGACAAGCAGAACATGCACCCCAATCTCAGCCCTCATCTGGGGGCTGGGAGGTTGCTCGCCCTGCTGCTCATAGCGATGCACCTGCGCAGCACAGCGCTCCTGTCGATGCTCCCGCTGCTCAGATGCCTCGTGACGCGGTCCATGAAGTGCCTGAAAAGGCTCCGGAACAAGTTCCCGCACCTTCTCATTCGCCCGCTCCCACGCCGCCACCCGCGCAGGTTTCACGCTCCGCTGCTGCACCCAATGCGGACCTTGTGCGACAGCGCTGGGGAGATGTCGTTGAGCGTTTGGCCACGCACAGTAGGGTTGTGTGGAGCTTGCTGTCTCAAAACGGGCAATTGGGCGCCGTTGACGGAGACCAATTGGTCATCCTCTTCCCCAGCCAAGGGATGGTCGCTAGCTTTACAAACGGGGGACGTGCGCAGATCGTGGAGGAGACGATCTATGACGTCTTGGGTGTTCGTTTGCACGTCAGTGCGCAGGTGGGGCAATCCGGAGGCGGACCGGCAGTGTCAACGCCTTCTGCCAATGCACATTCCGTTGCGGCTCCTCTGCAGAGCATGCCAGCCCAGGGCGCACCCGTTCAGTCCGCAGCTGCTCAGGCTTCACCTGCTCAAGAATCGGTCCCCTCTGGGCTCGGCAACTCAGACGCCTCGGCGCACGAAGCCGCGCCGGCACCGGAATTCCATGTTCCGGCGGAACCGATCGATGCCTCGAAACCCTATGATCCGCAGGCACCAGAATCTTACGATTGGCATACTCAGGCGCCGCCCCCTTTTGATCCGGGGGATCAGGTTGAAGAGGTAGAGCAGGACTTGCAGGAAGTACCTGCTCCATCACCTGAACCTGATGATGAACCAGAGGATGAGCCTGTCGCGACTTCAGGTTGGAGTGAAACTGTCGTTCAGCCTCCAAGTTTTGACCCGCTTGAAGAAGAGTCAGCTCCTGAAGTTCCAAACTTTGCTGAGGTTACGCCACTTCCTTCGCAGCGTTTTGCGCGTGTGGAAGAAGACGACGCGCGTTCTAGCGACGACACACATTCAACTGACAATGCGCGTTCGGATGAGGAACCGGCAGCCTCAGCAGAGGCCTCGGCAGAGGAAGAAGCGCAGGAAATTCCCGCAACCCCCATCGTTTCTGCGGCAGAGGACGACAGCGCCAGCATCGATGATCAGGACATGTCCGAATCGAATCTCTTTGGAATCCCAGCAGTTTTGGATATTTTGGGCGGAACCATCATCGAACAAAAGACTGACGATCAGGGTGGGTGGTGACGCATGTACGAAGGAGCTCTTCAAGACCTCATCGATGAATTGGGACAACTTCCCGGAGTGGGGCCAAAGAGCGCGCAGCGTATGGCTTTGCACCTTCTCGAGGCCGAGCCCGAGGATGTCGAGCGCCTGACCACTGCGATCAATGCGGTCCGTCATCAGGTCAAGCACTGTGTTGTTTGCGGGAACCTCACCGAAGACGATGAATGCTCGATCTGTCGTGATCCGCGGCGTGATCCCAGCGTGATCTGTGTTGTCCAAGAACCCAAGGACATCCAGGCCATTGAGAATTCACGAGTATTCCGCGGACGCTACCACGTTCTGGGCGGCGCTATTGATCCCATCCACGGGATTGGCCCCGATCAGCTCAGTATTCGTCAGCTTCTGGGACGCCTGTCAGATGGTGTTGTTCAAGAGGTCATCATCGCGACAAACCCGAATATTGAAGGTGAGGCAACTGCCTCGTACCTAGCGCGCACCCTTTCGACAATTGGTGTGACGACAACGCGACTTGCCATGGGACTTCCCGTGGGCGGCGATTTGGAATATGCGGATTCCATTACCCTGGGACGGGCAATGGAAGGCCGGCGCAATATGTCCTGAATTTCCGCGGAAATTGTGAAAGGATCGCGACGTGAGTACAACAGAGTCCAGCTTTATTCGCCCCGATGGGACACCCGCGCGCGTCCTTGTTGTGGATGACGAATCGGTCTTGGCCGAGCTACTTGGATCAGCACTGCGCCACCAGGGCTGGGAAACCCAAACGGCAGCAAACGGTTGGGAAGCACTGGATAAAGCCGATACCTTCGATCCCGATGTCGTGGTCTTGGATATCCAGATGCCCGGACTGGACGGAATGGAAACCCTGGAACGCCTGCGTAAGCGCAAGCCGCACCTTCCCGTCCTGTTCTTGACGGCGCGTGACGCCGTTGCCGACCGCGTTGCCGGACTGCGTGCAGGTGCAGATGACTACGTCACTAAGCCTTTTGACCTCGATGAAGTTACTGCGCGTATCGACGCACTGCTTCGCCGATCTGGAATGGCTTCGGTCACCGCTGAACGCGTTCTGACCGTTGGCGATCTGACCCTGGATGAGGACTCTCACGATGTTGCGCGCGGCGGTGAAGCAATTACGCTCACCAACACTGAATTCGAGCTGCTGCGCTACTTCATGGAAAACCCAAATGTCGTCCTTTCGAAATCGCAGATCCTTGATCGAGTGTGGTCTTACGACTTTGGTGGCCAGGCGAACATCGTTGAGCTGTATATCTCCTACCTGCGTAAGAAGATCGACGCCGGGCGCGAACCCATGATTCACACGGTCAGGGGAGCCGGCTATATCCTCAGGCCCGCCTCATAGGAGCGCAAATGACAGCCTCTGCCCCCCAAGCTTCGAATACCGAATCTCAGGCGAGCGCTCCCAAACACAGTGCACCTCAAACGAAGCGCAAGCGATCGCGTCTTCTCACTGTTCGCCTGAGCCGTTTTCTTGCGGCTGCCGTCGCCATCGCTCTGGTGACAATGCTTGCTGCTTCGGCATTTGCGATGCGCTCGTGGATGACATCGAAGCTGGATTCTTCGCTTGAATCAATGCTCTCTCGGCTGGAGAAGAATGCCGAACTGACCTTGGAACAGCCGCTTCCCCCGCCCCCGCCACACCACGACGACGCTCAGGCCCCGGCCTCGAATTCTCCCAGTGCGGACCCAACGGCAACACCGACTGATAAAGGCCCCCGAGGCCTTCGTGGACCGGGATCCTCCGAGGGCCAGTTGCAGCTCATCAAACACGACGATGAGGTGGTTTCCGGTGTCGTCAAACAGTTTGACGTCGTCGAACTGGATTCGGAAGCCCAACAGCAGCTGCTTTCATTGCGTTGTGACTCCCATGGGCATGACGTCAATCTGAAGAATTACGGTGCTTTCCGCGTGATGTGTACGCAGAAAGATTCCCAGACGCTGGTTGTCGGCCTGTCTTTGGCAGCGAATAATTCGACCTTCTTTGCGCTCATTGCCGTTGAAGGAGTCATCGCGCTGGTTGTCATCCTTGGCGCGACCTTCATCGGACGTAAGTGGATCCGCAAGGAAATGCTCCCTTTGGGTGAAGTCGCCGCAACCGCGCGGAATATCGGTTCCCAAGATCTGATCGCCGCACCGACTGTTGACACTTTTGATCGCGTCGATAGTTCCATTGCTCAACCCGGAGACGAGGTCGGTGACGTCGGTTTCGCCTTGAATACGATGATCGACAATGTTGAAACTGCGCTTCAGGCCCGCGCGGAATCCGAGCAGCGCCTGCGTCAATTCGTCGCCGATGCCTCGCACGAACTCCGAACTCCTTTGGCATCGATTCAGGGTTACACGCAGCTTCTTCAACGAGGGGCAACGGACCAAGAGCTTGCGCTTTCGCGAATCGCATCTGAGTCCGCGCGTATGTCCGGTCTGGTTGAGGATCTTCTGCTCTTGGCCCGTCTTGATGCGGGACGCGAACTGGCCAGCGATCCGGTAGATGTGATCCCTCTGGCCATCGACGCAGTGTCAGATGCTCATGCAGCAGGTCCGGATCACCAGTGGAGCCTGGACCTTCCCGAAATTGATGACGAGGCCGATTCCTGCACTTCCTGCACCGTGCTGGGTGATGAGTCTGCGCTTCGCCAGGTCTTCGCAAACCTGGTCAATAACGCGAGGATCCACACTCCCGCTGGCACTCACGTCAAAGTTGGAGTGCAAACGATCGCTGGTACCGCATCGACGCCGGGATTTGTGCGCCTGAGCGTTGCCGATGATGGACCGGGAATTGCGCCCGAGCTGCGTGCGACCGTCTTTGATCGCTTCGTCCGAGGCGACACTTCGCGCTCACGTCAGGGGAAGGGATCCTCGGGGCTGGGCCTGTCGATCGTTTCCTCGATTGCCGAGGCCTTGGGTGGCCGAGTGGATGTCGATACCTTGTGCGAAGGCGAAGGTAAGCCCGGCGAACACGGAACGACCTTCTCGGTCATCTTGCCGGTGGCAGAAAACTAGACCTAATACGAATAGAGGCGCTCTCACATCGATGAGGGCGCCTCTATCTATCAGTAGCGGTTTCTCTGTTGAAGAGCCGCAACGATGAGCGCACAGGCCTCGGCATCCGAGGTTGCATCGTGGTGGTTGAGCCGGAACCCGGGAACAAGTGCACGCGTGACTGTCGGTAGTTTGTAGTCGCTCAATCCGGGGACTAAATCCTTCGCCGTTCGATAGGAACAGAAGAAATCGCTTGGCAAGGTTTGTGTTCGGAAGAACTCGTCCAGCTCCTGCCAGACCCTCTTATCGAAGGCTGCGTTGTGCGCATACATGGGAAGTCCGGCAGAAAAACGCAGCGCGTAGGGTGCGACATCTGTCCATGACGGAGAGTTATGGACGTCGCGTGCAGTAATTCCGTGGATGTCCGTGAATTCAAAGTGATCGTAACCCGAAGGAGGTTTGATCAAAGTCGACATGCGGTCGATGACTTGACCCTGATGGACCTTCACAAGTGCGATCTGACACGCAGAGACGCCACCCATGCGATTCGCGGTCTCGAAATCGACAGCGACAAAGGTTGGTGCCGCAAGGATTTTTGATGGAGCGGACCATGCAGAACTGCGTCGCTGCTCGCTTCTTGACGAGGCCGCGCGTGCGGAGGCAGAGGAGCGTGCTTGCGCGTAGGGGCGGCGGCTCGGACTGTGTTGCTCGGTGATGCGTGGGGTTGAGTGCTCTTCAGCAGGGATTGATGTGTAACCGGTTGTCGGTACGTCAAAATACGTTGTGCTTTTGACGTGTTTTTCAAGCTCGACGAGGCGTTTCCATTCGGCGTTATATGCAGAGGCGTCCTCACCGCGTTGTTTAGCAAGCATTTCCTGTGCTTTGGCGCGACGCTTCTGAAGGTCGATGCGGTAATCCTCGCGAGGCGCGGGCAGACCCAGCGAGAACCATCTATCCAAGGTTGCGAGCTCGCCAGAGTAGTCCTTCATCTTGTGCTGAATGATGGTTACCTGGGCGACGTAGTACTCCATGACGCACTTAGGGTTTTGAAGCGCAGCTTTGACCATTTCTGTTAGGCAAGCTTGGGCTAGCGCCAGCGCCTGGTCGAGGTCTCCTGAGCGCTTGAAAGCTTTGATGTCATCGATCCATTCGAAGATGTAGCGTCCGTTGTAGCGGGGGACTAGGCACTCGGTGGTGTTTGCAGTGGGGGGAGTTGTAGCGACTGGAGCCGTCGGGAAAGAACCTGTGGGAGTAGGAACAACTGGAGTACCGGAGCCATTGAAGGGCTGCAGAAAGGACTCCACGCGAGACTGAACTGCACCGACGCGCGATTGTGCAGCCTGTATGTGGGATTGCACTGCGCGATCAATGTTTCCGGGTACGGTTAAGTTCGAAATATCGCGAATGATGTCACGCAGACCCACTGTAACTCTCCTGATAACGACGTCGTCATCGTTGATAGTACAGCATTTCTTCGGCCAAATTGCAGGATTTTTGGACCTATTCTCGCGAGGCCTAAAACTCCACCTGGAGTGCCCCGCGTGCACGGTAGCGCGCCTCGCCGGGATCAGAGGCCTCGACAACGGAAGCGGCAGCTAAGCGACACTGTGCCAGGCTGACCTGAGCAAGCTGGGCGCCCACCGAGGGAATTGCCAAGCGCGGCATCGACAGCGCGGGGATACCCATACCAACGAAAACGCAGGCGAGCAGCGGGTCTGCCGCGGCCTCGCCACACACACTCACGCTTACCCCGTGCTCAAGGCCAGCGCGCGCAACCTGCGCAATCAGGCGCAAAGGTGCGGGCTGCCAGGGATCGGAATACTCGGCCAAGTCAGGTGACATGCGATCTGCAGCCATCGTGTACTGCGTCAGATCATTCGTCCCAATCGATACGAAATCGACGTATTTCATCATCGAATCGATCAAAAGTGCCGCCGCGGGGACTTCGATCATGATTCCCGCGCGCAGTTCGACCTCGAAGCGTTCGGAGAGCTGACGGACGGTCGAAGCGAACCACTGGGCTTCGGCAATCGTTGAAATCATGGGAGCCATGATTGATACCGAGGTTTCTCGGTGTTGGATGGCTGCCAGAGCGATCGCTTCCAGCTGGTTGTGAAGGATCTGCGGGTGAGGGCCAGAGGTTCGGATTCCTCGAACGCCAAGCGCAGGGTTGTCTTCGCCGGGGATCGTCGCATAGGCCAGGGGTTTGTCTGAACCCGCATCCAAGGTGCGCACGCATACCGAATGCCCGCGGAATTGTTCAAAAACCCCCGAGTAAAAGTTCACTTGCTCTTCAATCGTTGGCTCGCTGTGTGCGTTTAAGAAGGCAAGTTCTGAACGCAAGAGGCCGATTGATTCAAGGTGGGGGGATTGAGCCGCGGCCTGTGCGCTTGCAAGGTCGTGAATATTGGCCAAGAGCTTCACTGGGTGTTCATCGCTGGTGTGAGCGGGCGCGTTCCAATCGGCTACTGCCTGTGCGCGCTTTTGATCTCGCTGAACCGCAGCTTGTGCGTCTTCAGCGGAAACCTCGGTTGCCAAAGACCCCACAAAGGCATCCATCAATACAAGATCCCCTTGGCGAAGTTCACTCAAGTTGCGCACTGCGACGATGCAGGGGATCCCCAACTGGCGCGCAATAATCGATGTGTGCGAGGTCGGACCTCCCAATTCCGTTGCAATTCCGACGCAATACTTGGGATCAAGGTTTGCGGCATCTGAAGGGGAAAGGTCGCGTGCACACACGATATAGGGAGCGAAAGGAGCCGCTTTCTGAGAAGCGCCGGCTGACGTCCCCGCGCCTGACGCCAAGACCCCAGAGTCGGCCTCGGCAAGGTGAGCAAGGACTAGGTCACGGACGTCGTAGAGGTCGGCGATGCGCTCAAGCATCAGTCCACCAGAGGAACGGAAAACCTCGACGAATTTATCGGTCGCGCGAACAACTGATTGCGGCGCCGGAACACCGGAGAAGATCCACGACTGAGCTTCGCGGATCCATGTCGGGTCGGTTGCTAAAGACGCAGTCATGACGAGGACGTCTGAGACGTCGCCCAGTGCGTGCGCTGAGCGCTCGAAGAGCTCCTCGCCGACCTTTTTGCAGATCTCCTCAAGGGAGGTGGCAATGGCTGGGCGGTCCTCGGGAGGTAGGGGAGTGAAATCGTCGGAAGGAAGGGCCGGGCGAGATGTCCAAACAACCGGTGCATAGGAGACACCGTGAACAACCGGGGTCCCGTAAATCGTGTGCGGCATCGAGGACTCCTTCCGTGGATGTAGTTCAACAATATTCGTTGGTCCTAGGAATATGCCAAGTGTGCCGAAAGTTACGCTCATAAATTGACACAAACGTTCACGTGTTGGTCAGTACTCGTCATATTCGCGAGTTTTCAGGGACGATAAGAACAGATAACCCAAACGCAGACAGTTAGGACCACCCGTGGCGCTCATCGTGCAAAAGTACGGAGGCTCATCCGTGTCCGATGTTGAAGCGATTAAACGCGTTGCAAAGCGCATCGTTGAAACTCGGAACGCGGGACACAAGCTTGTTGTCGTCGTTTCAGCAATGGGCGACACAACCGACGAGCTCCTGGACACCGCCGCGCAGATTACCGACAACGCCCCCGAGCGTGAGATGGACATCCTTCTCACCGCTGGTGAGCGTATTTCGATGTCCCTTCTGTCCATGGCGATCAACGAGTTGGGTGTTCCCGCACAGGCCTTCACCGGTGCGCAGGCCGGAATCCACACGACTTCCGCGTATGGTCGCGCCCAGATCACCGGCATGGTCCCCGAACGTGTCGCCCGCTCAATCTCTGAAGGTCAAGTCGCAATTGTCGCCGGTTTCCAAGGAATTTCCGACGACGATGATGTGACGACCTTGGGCCGAGGCGGTTCCGATACGACCGCGGTTGCGCTCGCGGCTGCCTTGCACGCCGATGTGTGCGAGATCTACACCGACGTCGACGGCCTGTTCTCTGCTGATCCGCGAATCGTCCCCAAGGCACACCGCCTGCGCTCGATCTCAACGGAAGAAACCCTGGAACTTGCGGCGCATGGCGCAAAGATTCTTCACCTTCGCGCGGTCGAATTCGCCCGCCGCTACAAGGTTCCCCTACACGTTCGTTCCTCCTTCTCCGAGAAGGAAGGAACCTGGATTTCAGACCGCCCGGCCTCGCCGGCGCTCAAGGGATTGGTCCCTGACGCCGCATTCCTCGACCCGAAAGAAGGAAAGATGGAACAGCCCATCATCTCTGGAATTGCCCACGACCGCGGCCAGGACAAGATCACGGTCGCCGGTGTCCCGAACCACCCCGGCCGCGCCGCGATGGTTTTCCAGACGATCGCCGCTGCGGGCGCGAACATCGACATGATTGTTCAGAACATTCCCGTTGCAGATCCGACCCGCGCGAACATCACCTTCACCATTCCCGAGGCCGATGCCCAGGTTGCGCTCGATGCGCTGGAGTCCGCAAAGGATGAGATTGGCTTCAAGGAGGTGCGCTACAACCCGAATATCGGCAAGCTTTCGCTGGTCGGAACGGGTATGCGCACGAATCCCGGTGTGGCCGCGCGACTCTTCGCTGCCCTGTCTGAAGCGGGAATCAATATTGATCTGATTTCCTCTTCCGAGATCCGTCTGTCGATTGTGACGAAGCTGGATGATCTGGATCGTGCAGTTGCCGTTGTTCACTCCGCTTTCGGCTTGGACGCTGAGGTTTCCGAGGCCGTTGTATATGCGGGTACTGGCCGCTGAGTCGGTCCGTCGCTAGTTAGAGAGGCTTGAAAATGTCAGGTTTGACTGTTGCTGTTGTCGGTGCGACCGGCCAGGTTGGTCGCGTTATGCGCACGATCTTGGAAGAGCGCAATTTCCCGGTTGAAACGATTCGTTTCTTTGCGTCCGCTCGTTCGGCTGGATCGACCCTGCCGTGGAAGGGTGAAGAAGTCGTCGTCGAAGACGTCGCAACCGCTGACTTCTCGGGGATCGACATCGCGATCTTCTCTGCGGGAGCTACGGCCTCGCGTGAGTATGCTCCCAAGTTTGCGGCAGCCGGCGCGGTCGTCGTCGATAACTCCTCGGCGTGGCGCAAGGACCCCGAGGTCCCGCTGGTTGTCTCCGAGGTCAACGGTGAAGACGTTGCGAAGCGCCCCAAGGGAATCATCGCGAACCCGAATTGCACGACCATGGCCGTCATGCCCGCAATTAAGCCACTTGCCGACGCCGCAGGCGGTATCGATCGCCTGACGGTCTCCTCCTATCAGGCGGTTTCTGGCTCTGGCCTCAAGGGTGTTCGCGAGCTCATCGACCAGGTCCGTGGAACTGCTGATCAAAATCTTGAGGGGCTCACGACCGACGGCCACGCCGTTGATTTCGGCACCCCTGAGGTCTACGTCGCGCCTATCGCTTTCGATGTCGTGCCTTTGGCAGGTTCGATTGTCGATGATGGCAGCTTTGAGACCGACGAAGAGCAGAAGCTTCGCAATGAGTCGCGTCGTATCCTCCACGTCCCGAATCTTCTGGTTAGCGGGACCTGCGTGCGCGTGCCGGTCCTGACCGCTCACACCATGACCGTTCACGCTGAGTTCCCTTCCTCGATTTCTCGTGACGAGGCCGTGGCCGCGCTCAGCGGTGCTCCCGGCGTTCGCGTTGTTGACGTTCCGACCCCGCTCGAGGCCGCGGGTGAAGACGATGTTTTCGTCGGCCGTATTCGCCAGGATCAAGCGGTTCCGGATAACCGTGGAATCGTGTTTGTCGTCAGCGGCGATAACCTTCGCAAGGGAGCTGCTTTGAACGCCATTCAGCTGGCAGAACTGGTTGCTCAAGAACTGCTTCGCTGAGTGCTTAAAGCTGCGTTTAATTAGACAGAAAAAGGGGTTGGAGACGGAAAGCCGTCTCCAACCCCTTTTGAGTTTTGGTGGTGTGCGC
>CALIZH010000197.1 GCA_938028585.1 uncultured Actinomyces sp.
ACGCCTCCACCCACACCCAACTCTGAAGAGCCAACGAAGCCCTACTGTGCACATAGATCATACGATCAACTAACTTGAACAGTAAAATGATCAACGAAATGCTTACGGTCCAAATGCCGACGCGTTAAAGCACCTGCCAATTCCTCCATCGTATACGTACTCGTGCGCGAGACAAGTTCAGTAACCAATGCCATAATTTCCTTACCAAGCCTTTCCCAGCACGCTTTGGTGATTACTCGGGTGCCAGCAAGCGGATGACAGTCATCCCTGGTCACACATGACGGATGAACAAGAATCGGTGTCGCTACAACATCGTGACCATAACAATCCGAAAGCCAGGAAACGGAGTGCCCAAGTTGCGCAGCTTCGGTCTTAATAATTCGCGCATCATTTCTTGAAATTTCAGTCTTTAACTCAATAACAAGGAACTCATTAGTGGAGAGGCGCCATAAATTGTCAGGGCCACCCGCTCGCACATCTTCCTTTTCAGGCCGAGTAGAATCAAATCCCAAAAGCTGACCAACTCTTTTAACACACGCCTCAGCCGAATCAGAATTTCCTGATTCCCCCCAATGAATGCCGCTGAAAATGGATTGAATGTCCAGTTGCAAACGCGTTTTATCCGAATATGAAGCAAAATACTTAAACACGGCATCAGCTTGCGCTACAAGCTGCACTTTTTTAGGACTGCGGGCAAGTTGCACAGAAGGCCTAATTACTGCCGGATTAATGTGACATGCCCTACTTAATATCTGTTGTGCCATGGACGGGTCAATAAGATTCTGATAACACGCAAGCTCCTCCAAGTACCAACCCTGCTCTTGTAGACGTTCATTACCAAGCGAGCGAATTGCGTCGTCCAACACTCTAATTCCCTTATGTATGTCAGAACGATTACAAACCAAGTCAAAAGCATTCCTCCGCGCAGAAGCCAATTCCGATACAGCGGACCCACTACCATATTGCACTTTCGCCAAATTACGTCGACTGAATTGAGTCCAATTTTCATCACGCAAAAGAAATGACCCCAATAGTTCCGAAATTGCGGAGATATCTCTTTCAGTAATAACCTCGGCTGCACGACCACTTGCTCGAATCTGCGCACGCGTGGCGGATGAATAATACTGCTGCTGCTGACGATCAACCAATGATGCGGCAAGTTCTGTACCGAGCAATAAGACCGCACAATAGTCCTCGATATCTCGTGTACCTCGCCCCATTCCTTGCTCTACTCGCTGGAGTGTACGCATTTTGAAGGAATCACACCCATACAATGCAGCACTTTGCCTCATTTCGTACGGGGTTAGCGCCGTCGGCACTCCATCAATTACAAGTATTCGACAGGCATCATCAGGAAGATCAATTCCATCATACTTATTTACAAGGACCACTACACCCAGATGTTCTCCCCTCTTCAGCCGGTTAATATATGGCTCCATGTCATCTACGTGCAAGACATAATCCGCATATTCATTCCAGCAGTCAGCAACATAATCACTCGGAACAAGAACAATAACATTAACCTCCGGTAGCTCAGATTGCGCCGCACCATTTGCAAAATCGCAAACCATTTGTCTAACCGCTGAATCATCGATATTTGGATTAATTGCACGAGGCGCCAATATCATACGATCCCCGAGATCAAACGGCTGCTTTGGCGTAATTGGATCTCCAACAGTTTTCTCGTCCGCTCCAAGTTCACTAACAAGGACGTCAACATTTTCCATTGTAGCCGTGAGATACACACGCCTCTTTGCATTCGCGAAGCCACTTAGCTTCGCCATATCTGGACAAGGTGGACGAATTTCGATCTCACCTGCTGTAACCGTAATTGAACATAGTGGAATTAAATCTGCAACCAGATCCCAACTGAAAAACCAATCTGTACACTCATCAGAATTCTGACTCGCTTCCACTAGCATTTTTAAAAGAGCTTCTTCTTCTCTTTGCACTGCTTCAAACGGAACCGGAATGCAGCCACCATGTTCACCACCAGCTATTTCTTCATATCGCTTATGACTCTGCATCTTAAGATCATTTTCAAACAGTCTCAAAATTTTAGAGTAGAGCCCAGTCGTCCGTGGAATATCAAGCGAAAATTGTGATTTTACGATCCCAATAGACACATGGGCATCATCAAGCACAATTGTTCCAATCATCACTTTTGGCGGTTTAACATTCACAACACCAAATACACTACGCCCATTAATGAGCTTATGATAGGTAGTTACCAACACTGACTGTTGAGAAAGAAATCGAATATCTTCTTCATCATTAGTTACTGGAATGCAAGCATCGATCGCTTCCTTCATTACTTGCTCAATCAAATAATTATTCGGCACTAAGTAGACAACAGGACCAACACCTTCCCTCATACTAGATAGAGCAATCAACAGACCCGTCAAAGTCTTACCAGCACCCGTATTTTGCTTAACAACAAGGTCGCGCTGATCCCGACGCTCATACCAACCATCTAGAACCTCAGCTTGCTCCGGCCTCAGTCTTTTCCACCTCCTATCCTCCAACGTAGAGTACAACTTGCGAGGATCGATGAGCTCATCCTCTTCCGTCGCTTTTAATCTACTTAGATCTAGAGGCACTATTACCCCTTCCTTCGAATCATCAACACTGACACGAGACCTACTGAACACAAACTCAACATTCTTTGGTTCAATGTGGCTTTACACGCTAGTTTTACGCTAGCACATCAGAGGCCACCATGCCGCGAAACACGCATCTTGCACAACTACAAGTACGTTGCCGGCTCCTGAAATATATGTATCTATATAGTTTTTCGGCGGTGTCAGAGGGTGTAAGCAATTTTCGTGTAGCGGTGATGCTGTTTGGAGGCTGATCATGGGGTGTCGTCGGATGCTTGGTGCCTGGG
>CALIZH010000198.1 GCA_938028585.1 uncultured Actinomyces sp.
GAGCAGATCACCAACCTGGTTGGCATCCTGGATGCAGGCTTCGTTCCGGACGATTCCTGCGCCTACGACGGCACCAAGGGTTACTGATAGAAACAAGTCTTAGGCAAACGGAACACCGCTTGTCTATCCGGCCCCACCCGGAAGAAAAGGAGAAATGAAATGGCAACGAAGACCTACGAAGAGCGTCTTGCTTCCATGAAGGCCGCCCGCGAAGAGCGTGAGGAAGGCGCTGGTCTGTACCACGCCAACATCAACGTTCTCGACCAGGCAACCCTCGAAGACGCAATGGAGCACCCCGAGAACTACCCGAACCTGACCGTTCGCGTTTCGGGCTACGCAGTGAACTTCGTGAAGCTCACCCGCGAGCAGCAGCTGGACGTGCTTTCCCGCACCTTCCACCACTCTGCCTGAGCGTAGATGACATGAATGGGGCGCTGGCCGCAGGGCCCGCGCCCCATTCATTTATCTGGCGAATCACGAAATTTTTCTTATCTTTCTTTCGTTCCTCTAGGTAGGAACCAACCTTTGGGTAGTAATCCACGGAGCACACAATGACCATGACTATGAGCAGCGCTGAGCTACTTCGCGATCAGGATTTCCAGGCACCTACGGCCCGAACAGCCGGCCAGGGTGTTGAAGGCCTGGAAGAGTTGACTGACCTTGAACGTTCGGATCGCTTGGCTCGAATGCGTGAGGGAACCCTTGGTTCAATCCACTCATGGGAATTGGTCACTGCCGTTGACGGCCCTGGAACCCGCATGACGGTCTTCCTCAACGGCTGCCCGCTGCGCTGCCTGTACTGCCACAACCCAGATACTTTCCTCATGAAGGATGGCGCTCCGATTTCAGATGAGGAGCTTCTAAACAAGATCCGCCGCTACCGCAGGGTTTTTAAAGCGACCAACGGTGGAATTACGCTTTCCGGTGGCGAGGTCCTCATGCAGCCCGCATTTGCCAAGCGAATTGTCCTGGGTACAAAGGCAATGGGGATCCACACCTGCATCGATACCTCCGGTTACCTTGGCGCCAACTGTGACGATGAGATGCTGGACAACCTTGATCTTGTCCTTCTGGACGTGAAGTCTGGCTTCCCTGAGACCTACAAGGAAGTCACTGGCCGTGACCTCCAGCCAACCATCGACTTTGGTGATCGCATCGCTCAGCGGGGTGGTCCGACCAGAATTTGGATCCGCTTCGTCTTAGTTCCCGGTCTGACCGATGACCCGGAAAATATTCGTCGAGTCGGCGAGATCGTCTTGCGTTGGAAGAACGTCATTGATCGAGTTGAGGTCCTTCCCTTCCACCAACTTGGTTCGGATAAGTGGAAGAGCTTGGGACTCGAATACAAGTTGGAAGACACGAAGCCGCCATCGCCCGAAGCAACAGATAAGGTTCGTGATTACTTCCGCAGTCTAGGCTTCGAGGTCCACTGAGGAACCGCCGCTGACGAGCAATAGTTTGCCGCCCCTAGAATCCATTCAGATTCAGGGGCGGCTACTTTCTTGTCACGATTGAGGCCTTATCGTTCCCGCATCGAAGGCTGTACTGCCTGAGAAAAATCAGCACACATATCGTCGGCACGCATATCGAAGGACAGGTGTGTACGTCCTTTCACACCGTAAGTTCTACTCCGTACTGGGCTCCTGGGAGAGCGAGCCCAAAGCACCGTGCAAATCCTCCCCCTCACGCAGCTCACGGATCACACGAGCAGGATTGCCCACGGCCAAGCTATAAGGCGGAAGTGAGCGCGTGACAACCGATCCTGCTCCGACTACCGAGTCATGGCCAATTGTCACTCCCTGGCACACTGTTACCCCGCTTGCCAGCCACACATTATCTTCAATAGTGATGGGCTCAGCACTTTCCCATCCTGCCCGACGAGGCCCGTGTTCCAAGGGATGAACGGGAGTCAATAACTGACAATTCGGACCGATAAGAACGTCATTACCAATACGAATTTCTGCAACATCGAGCGCGGTCAAGCCATAGTTCACCCAGACGCCCTCGCCGATATGGATATTAAATCCGTAGTCAACGCGAAAAGGCGGACGAATTGTGACTCGCTCCCCCACGCTGCCGAGGATCTGCTGAAGAAGATAGTGCGCAATATCAGGGTCTTCTGGAAGTGCCTGCTCGTAGAGTTTTAACAGACGCTGCGAGCGCTGCGAAACCTCAGCCATTTTCGGGTGATCCCCGATATACCAATCCCCCGCGAGCATTCGCTCCCAATTGTTCCGCCCATCGGCTTCGAAATTTCCATGCTGGCGCATTAGCTATCCCAATTCTGCAATAGCGCAAGCAACAATTCCATCGAGTATCGATCCGATCGCGGATCCTCAGGATGCCACTGAACGCCAAGGATTCGACTATCGGGATCCTCAACGGCTTCAATCACGCCGTCACTGCTACGCGCACTCACCTGCAGCCCATCTCCCACCCGGTCAATACTCTGGTGATGCGCTGAACTTACCGTGAGCTCATGGCCAAAACCGGCACGAATCAGGACTGATGCTTCATCTATGACGACCTGGTGACGTGTAAAGCGCTGGTCGTCAAGAAGAGTCGGACTCTCATGGCCATCCATGTCTTGAATCAAGGTGCCGCCATAAGCAACATTAATCACCTGATGCCCGCGGCAAATTCCAAGAAGCGGAATATGGCGTGCACGGCACAACTGAACTAACGCGATTTGTCGCCGATCGCCTTCTGGCCAGTGTTGGCCTTCTCTGGGGTAACCAGAATCCATGCCATAAAACTCGGGAGCAACATCTGGTCCTCCCAAGATGATTACTGCATCGGTGCCTTCAAGGAGCTGCTCGGGCAAGCGAGGATCACTATCGGCAATGTGCAATCGCACATCCCAGGTAGCGACAGCAGCGTTGAGGACACTCCCCTGCAGAGCCTCCAGCAAGGCCTGTTCCCGAGAAGTGGCACGGTGATCGGTCAGGGCACTGACCAAAAGGGTCGGGCGAGTCATCACGTCTCCTTGACGTCACTTATGCCAGGGTTCCCATGGGATCCCATGCGGGCAAAACGATGGGCTCAGAGTCCACTGCGGCAGCTAGGTCTTCAGGAAGCGCACTCTTAGGCACAACAACCTCGAAAACGTTATCGGTGAACCATTGATCATCCATGGTGAAGAAGCCGGAGTCTCCGGGCTCGTCACCCCAGGAATTCTCAACCCTCCACGCACGCGGTTGCCCGGCCTCGTCAAGGTCTACTCCGGTAAAGAGCATCGCGTGGTCCATCGCTGATTCACCCGAGCGCACCCGCTCAAGCTTCGTCGAGCTGAAATCGACATCAAAAAGGCCGTCATAGTCATGGATACCGGTCACAAAGAAACCGAGGCCTCGATCATAGGGCTGAGAGACATCGGCACCGAACCACACAGCCTCACCTGCAGCGATCTGTGCAGCCGCAATGCGCTTAATCTCTTCAACGGGGGCATTCAGGTAACGAATCGGACGTCCACCCACGACATTGCCCAAGTGCTCGACAGTCTCCATCGATCCCTTCGGGTTTTCAGGACGGGGATCATCAACTAGGCAGATGTACTCGCTGAGGTCCACGCCCACGTGGCGCTCGTAGAACTCGTGAGGAGTGATCTCGCCGTCGCGGTGGAAGTTACCCTCATCATCACGCCACTGCCAGTTAAAACGCACGGGCGGCTCACCCAGGCATACAACCAGAATCTTCCACACATCAGCCAAAATCTTGCGACGCTGAGTATCGACTTCTTCAGCACTTGCACCTGCTGCAATGGCCTCGCGCAGACGAAGGGCACCAATGTGGAGTACTGCGCGCAGGCGCGCGTTCATTGGGCGCGAGTTGGTCGATGCCTCACTTTCAGGCATGACTTCCTTGGGCACCAAGCCATACTTCATATAGACCGAAACAGCCATATCCCACTGGCCACCATCGCCCAAAACATCGCCCAGCAGGAACTGAACCAGACGACCGTCAACAGGCTCATCCGAAGTGGCAATGATGTCGGTCAGGAACCAGTTGGCGCGTTCAAACTTATCCCAGAAGAATACGTAGCTCTGAGAGAACTCAAAGTTCTTGACCCCCAGGCTTTCGCGTGCCCGCGAGCGCAGGAAGTTCAATGAGGAGAAGAGCCAGCAGCGGCCGGACTTCTTCTGAGAAGTTGCCTTCCAATCATCCAAGCGGTGTGAAACAGCTGTGGAAGTGTGCTGAATCTTTTCGCGGTTCAAAGAAGCGGCTTCAATTCCAACTTGGGTTGCGGCATTCCTGGCCAGCGCGACCTTGGCGCTTTCCTCTTCGCGCAGTTGCATCAGGAGGTCGTTGGAGATCTCAGGCATATTCTCGTCCTCTCATTTGACTTGTACTTTAAGCATCTTTGCTTCCTCCATACTACGCTCCTGAGGGGCATCTCCCCGTTTCTGTCCACGCCCAAGGAAGGGCCTGAAGTCTTAGGGATAGGCGTTCTTTCCCACTTAGACTGAACTGGTACAGTTTCCTCTGTACAAGCCACAGTGAGGTGTTGCTATGAGTTTCCATGCATCTGGTCGCGAACTTTCGTGCGAGGCCGGGGACTATTCCCTGAGCGTCGTCACCGTTGGTGCTGGGATCTCTTCCTTGAAGTGGAAGGGACGAAACCTCGTTCTTCCTCATAAGGTGACCGAAGTTGCGCCCGGCTGGTCTGGAAAAATGCTTCTTCCCTGGCCTAATCGGATTGCCGATGGACGTTATTCGTGGAATGACAGGGAATACCTGCTGCCCATCAATGACCGTGGGACTGGCACGGCGCTGCATGGACTTGCGGGGTGGGTTCCGTGGGAGATTGTTGACGCTACGGCATCTCACGTGAGATTAGAAAGCTTTATTGCTGCCCAGGAGTCCTATCCCTGGCCTCTCACAGCACGCCTCGATCTACGTTTGGATCCCGAAAGTGGCCTAAATATTGAGTTGTCGGCAAAGAACTTAGGGGATTCTCCCGCGCCCTATGGGGCTTCTCTTCACCCCTATCTTCTGGGCGGCGCCAACGCTAATCAGTCGATACTGAGCCTTCCGGCCTCGCGCATTGTCGATACCGACGAGAATCTACTGCCAAGGGGCATCAACCCTGTCAGCACTACATACGACTTCCGCGTTCCCCACATGGTTGATGATCTTTTCATTGACCACTG
>CALIZH010000199.1 GCA_938028585.1 uncultured Actinomyces sp.
AATAAAGAAGCCCTATTCATCCTCCTCAGGCGTCCACTCAAGATCAACCCACTGAGTCAGGAGCGGACGAGCATCCGGCCGCAAATAACACTCCAACACGTCTAGAGGCGAAAACTCAACAACATACGACAACGCCGAAAGAAGATAATCTTCCCATGTCTTACATGAGAAAAATACACCTTCACTATTTCGTATACCCACAAACCCATGCCAAGGCTTTGAATCCACCGGAACCAACGACCATCCCGGACGCATAGACAAACTACGAACAAGACGAAGAGGCTGAAACCCTAACCTTTTACGAAGAGGATTCCCATAGCACAGAGTTAAACAATGCTCCATCACACGCAAACTACTCGACTGAAAAACAGGTCCCCTGATATTGCCGCGCTCATACTCGTAATAGGCGAACAAACCCTCCTTGCAGTGCACTACCTCCGGTTCAGAGACCATCTCCCTGGGAAAGAACTCCAAATAACCATCCTTCCCCAGATCACCCACCACGTCACATCCCCAGACCTCATGCATCACCTGACCAAGACGCTCACTAAAATCCAACAGGCACCTCCGCCCCTTTTAGAACGCCAGCTTCAATCAGTTCTGATATTTTCATGGGTCGTCCGGTTTGATCAAGGACTCGCAGCTGGCGTACCTCACCTCACTCGCTTTCCCACGATGCAGCAATCCCGTGCTCAATCTGCCAGCCCTCAGGCATATGACCGGTAAACACATACTGATAGTAAGGTTCATACACTAAAGCTGGTGCAAGCCCACGCTACAACCACGCCCCCACAATCTCAAAATTCAAAAGAAGGTCCAGAAAACCTTCACAAGACGAAAAGCAGCCGGATGAACTCAACATGTCCACCCGGCTGCCTCGGCCTCGAAAATCGAGAAACTAACTATGGCGAACCCAATTCCGCAAGGCACCACCATCTTCAGACATATACGCATCAAGGAGTATCTGCGAATCAAGGGTCGCAATATGCGCAAACTTAGTGAGTTCTCGGTGGGTGGGGAACATTGTGCGCACGGTGAAAGGCAGGACTTTTCCACCCAGTTCAAGCCCTCCAACCCAAGGAAAGAACTGCGAATACACGTAAGGATGAGCAACGGGATCAGAATCAACCTGCGGAATGATGATCGGATCCCAACCTAGATAACTACGGGCGAACTCGCCCACGTGGATAATCGCGCCCTTCACTGTCCAGTCCTCGAAAGGCGAAGCAACGAAAGTCGAGCGATCCTCCCAGCGCTCACTGGGACCGTATTTGTAGAGCAAAGTGCCCTGATCATCGTGCTCGGTCCACAAGTTATGCCAGTAAATACCGCTATCCCACGTCAGTGCAATACCAGTGCCGCGATTCATCCAGAAAGCGCCAGAGGATTTAGCAAATTCAATCAGTTGACTGGTAGTACTCATGACAGAGACCGTCCCTTCAAGATTCCCAGTTCAACGCACTCGGCGACCGTCAAAAGTTCGCCACCGTAGATGAAACGCACTTCCCGCGCGCCACCTTTCGCACCGAAGTTCGGTGCAGTCACTCCGGTCACGATCAACGCGTACACGGGAAGCTTCGCAATCGTGTACGCGTAGTAGGGCGAGTGGACATCGGTGATTGCCAGGCAGCGCTGCTGGAAAGAATAGGGCTTGCCATTGGGATCAACCTGCCACACGCGCGAAAGATAGGGGTAGCCGATCATGTCGACCATATCGCCAAACTTAGAGGTGTAGGCCTCCAGGCTGGTGAACTGCTCAATGCTGGAACGCACCAGTGAAGAACTGACTTCTTCACTATCCATTAACCAACGCCAAGGACCCTGCGGTTCCTTAGGCTCTGGAGTCATCGTTGAATCCATGTATTTCACCTTTCCGTGAGCTGCTTCCCATCATATGCCACGAAACATGTCATCCTGCGGGCTTCAAAAGCCACTGCGTTAAAAGCGGCGCCGCATCCTCACGCAAGTAACACTCCAACACATCCAAAGGCGAATACTCAACCACGTGAGAAAGACCTGCGAGCAGGCGAAAATCGCTGGTTTCGCACGGATAGAAGTTCGCATCGTCTGAGCGAATTCCAAGGTAATCATGTCGAAGCGAAGAACCCGTGTGAACCATTGCCCACCCCGGATGGATCGAAGCGCTGTCTCCCAGTGTCAATTTGGGAAAACCGTATCGACTGCGCAGAGAGTTTCCATAGTACTGAAGTACACAGTGGTCGAAAACATCCCGATTAGTCGTCTGGAACAGAGCAGCACCTCTAGACTCACGCTCGCAGTAGTAGAAGGAATATTTTTCCTCTTGATAATCGGCCTCTTCGTGGGGAGCAGCAGAAACCCCAGCATTGAAGACGACCCCACCGGCAGCGGCGAAGCTCCCAGTAACCTTCATACCCCAGGCATCATAAAGCACCTCGGCGAGGCGATCAGCAAAGTCCATTAGGCACCTCCTCAGGCATCCTTGTCTTCGCCGAAACGTAGCATCTTTTGAATCCGCTCAAACCCGACAAAGCTGCCATGCTTTTACGCTACATCCACAGAGCGACTCTCTACCAAATTTCAACAGATTTGACGTCACAATGTGGTCATCAAAAACCTTGGGGTGGCCGTGTTAAGCGGCCACCCCAAAGAAAACTACGAGTAGAAATAATTGCTACATCGCCAGGTTTGTGAGCGTCCCAATTCCCGCGACTTCAACCTCGACGCGCTCACCGTGCTTGAGCGGTCCGCCGGCCGGAGTACCGGTCAAAATGACATCTCCGGGAAGAAGCGTGCAGATCCCCGACACATAGGAAACAATCCGCGCAACGGAATATCCCATTTGAGAAGTACTTCCGCTCCCTCGTTCTTCCCCATTCACGCGGACCGAGATTTCGGCATTATCGGGATCAAAATCCCCACCAACAGTGATCCACGGACCCAGCGGGCACGCGGTATCCCAACTCTTCGCGCGACCAAGTGCTCCCCCGTCATCGCGAGCTGCATCCGCAGCGGTCAGGTCATTCGCGCAGGTGTAACCCAAGATCACAGAAGAAGCATCTTCAACACTGACATCCTTGGCCAGCGTCTTGATGACCACGGCAAGCTCGGCCTCGTAAAAGACTTCCTGTCCCCAGGAAGGAAAGACAATCGGATCATCCGGGCCAATAACTGCGGTATTCGGCTTGAAGAAGACGGAGGGACGCGCAGGGTCCTCACTGCGCTGCTCGCCAGGTGCCGGGTAGTTTCCGCCCAGACCAATGACTTTCGACCGCGGGATCACCGGAGAAAGCAAGCGAACTTCATCCAGTTCAAAGATCTGGCCAGAGGGCTCGACCGGCGAAAACAAAGGATCGCCCTTCAAACCAACAATCCGGGTCGATTCATCTTCCAAAGCTCCGTAGTGAATAGAGCTTCCTTGCGAGAAACGAGCAATGCGCATCGCGACCTCCTAAGTGTTGCCTGTAGCCTAACGCGAAGCGGGTTCTGCAGCCCAAATATCACCGGGAAGGTCGCCCGGAAGAAGGTCATTACCCTGCGCAACGAAGACAGGATCTGCGATGCCTCGACGACGCTGGGCCTCGTAGTCGCGAAGAGCACCCAGGCCCCACGGAGCAAGGACAATCAAGGCGACCAAGTTCGTCAAGGTCATAATGGCCATCGCGATATCGACGGAATTCCATACAAGATCCAAAGTTGTCAACGAACCGATCACGACCGAGGCAACGGAGATCACTCGAACAGTCCAAGTCGCAGCCTTTGACTTCACGACAAAGGACAGATTGATTTCGGAATAGACGTAGGCCGCAATGATCGACGAGTATGCAAGCACGAAGATCAGAATCGACATCGGCATGATCGTCCACTGCCCCAGTTGGTCGGCCACAGCAAGTGTCGTGAGGTTCGCGGGGTTTGCCTCGGGGTTCGACCAGACCTTTTCGCCGGCAATCAAGATGACGAAAGCGGTTGCGGTACACACGATGATCGTGTCAACGAAAACGCCCAGCGACTGGATGAGACCCTGACGAACAGGGTGAGCGACGGTGGCGGTTGCAGCAGCATTGGGAGCAGTACCCTGACCGGCCTCGTTCGAGAAGAGGCCGCGCTTCGTACCGTTGATGACCGCGGCGAGGATTCCACCACCCAAGCCCGCAAGGGTCGGTTGCGGAGCGAAAGCCGCGGCGAAGATCTGACCGATGACAGCGCCGAACTTAGGCAGGTTCATTACGCAGATCACCGCAACCATGATGACGTAGACGGTGGCCATGATCGGCGCCATCCACTCGGTCACGCGAGCGACGGTCTTAATTCCGCCGAAGATCACCATTGCGGAGAACACAAAGAGAAGCGCAGCGATGACCAGGTGTGCGCTGGACAGGCCTCCCAATCCCGCGATCGGTTCACGGGCCGAGGGGCTCAAAGCGGAGAGGAGGGTCGAAGCAATGGCGTTGGATTGCACAGAAGTGATGACGAATGCGCAGGTCACAACGGTGATGATGGCGAAAATGCTGGCCAGAATCTTATTCTTCATACCGCGGGCAATGTAGTACGCGGGACCGCCGCGGAAGGTTCCGTCAGCGGAGCGAACCTTAAAGACCTGGGCGAGCGTGGCCTCGAAGAAGGCGGTCGCCATGCCGACGATGGCAACGACCCACATCCAGAAGATTGCACCCGGGCCACCCACGAGAAGAGCAACGGCCACGCCGAAAACGTTACCGACACCCACGCGCGCAGCCAGCGAGATCGTGAAGGCTTGGAAGGACGAAATTCCACCCTTTGCGCCACCTCGGGAGCCAGAGATCGATCGGATCATCTCGGGGAATTGGCGAATTTGCATGAATCGCGAGCGCAGAGTCAAGTACAGACCGGTTCCGATGAGGACCCACACTGTGATGTGCAGGGTAATCCAGTCAGCAATGTTTTGGATGGACTGTGCGAGGTTCGCCATTCGTTTCTCCAATACGTACGAGGCCGTGGTGCGCGGGCGCGCCAGTGCGCGGTGGCCGAGCGGGTGGTGTGTGCCCAGCAGTTTACAGGTCTTTACGCATTTTCTTTGAACGCGGCCGAAAACTGGACGCAAATGAGGGGACGTCTGGGAAGATAGAAACATGAGCGCGCCACTAAATGAACTCCTCGATGATCTGGAAGATCGCGGTGTATTGACCGACGAC
>CALIZH010000200.1 GCA_938028585.1 uncultured Actinomyces sp.
TCTTCGCCCGTCGGGTAGCCCATCTGGCCGCGTTCCCAGCCCTGAGCTTCCCACAGGTTACGGATACCGCCAGTCACCCGATGTGCGCCGGTAGACGGGTGGAAGTAGATCGAGCCACCAGTGAAGTGTTGGTACCTGCCGCCGTTCGCAGCGTCCTTCATCTCATCGTTGAGAGGCCAACCCAGTGAAGGACCTTCTGTTTCTGAGGTTTCGTAGCGTTCGAGGGTTTTGCCCCAGATGGGGTGGGCCCCGCCCTGGCTGCTCCAACGAATTTGGCCGTTCTCATAGGTTTGAATCGCGCCGCGAATTCCAGCGATCGTCTGGTTCTCTTCGTCAGAAGTTGGGAAACCGAGGGGTCCGTTCTCCCACTTGTGTGCGCTGTAGGCGCTGTGGATTCCTCCGCGCGAGGCATGTGCGCCGTATTGAGCGGTCCAGTAGATTTGACCGCCGCGGTAGAACTGGATGAAAGCCCCGTCGCGCAGGGGGACTAGTCCAGATGCGGCACCAAGTACTCCGTTTTCTGCGCCCATTTCCTGCCAGCGCTGGCGGATCTGCTCCTCGGGGGAGAGGGACGCAAAGTCGTCAGTAGCGGAGCGGTCTTCGCTATTCGGAATATTGTCTCCGGTCGGAGTGTCTCCCGAGGATGTAGTGGAATCGACCGAAGAGGGCGCACTTGTAGATGGGGATGCTTCGGGTGCGGGAGGTTCAGGCTGAGCGGGGGAAGACGCCAGTGTTGATGGGGTGGGAGCTTCGGCCTCGGCAGTGGGGGCGGCAAGGGAAATCGGTGCAATGCTGAGGGCAAGCAGTGCCGCAGCTGCACACGATGAAGCAATAAGCGAAGAACGCATTAGTGAATCTCCTGGGGGGCAAAGAGAAACTAACTCTTCAAAAACCCTATCTGAATATTATTCAGAATTTATGTGCATTACTTGGCATATACCTCACATTTGCCCGTAGGCTTATCCCATGAGCAATCCAACCGTCATCGCCGTCGTCGTTGCATGGAACCGAGCACAGCTCTTGCGTGAAACCTTGGACGGCCTTGCCTCGCAGACCCGGCCATTGGATGGAGTCGTCGTTGTTGATAATGCTTCCAGTGATGAAACTCCCCAGCTCATAGCTTCGCATCCTGCCGTCACCAATGTTGTGACCCTTCCCCAAAATTACGGTGGCGCCGGTGGCTTTGCCGCGGGAATTGCTCGAGCGATGACTTTAGGTGCAGACCTCGTGTGGATCATGGATGATGACACGATCCCAACTCCTACTGCCCTTGAGGTTTTGCTACGGACACGAGAGGAATACCCAGGCACACCCGCCGTTTTGGCGTGTCGAGCCGATTGGATTGACGGACGCGAACATCCGATGAATGCACCTCGCGAACGCTTCTTGATCTCCCGCGAGCTGCGTGAACACGCGGCTGCCGTTGGAGCACGTCAGATTCGCACGGCATCATTCGTTGCGATCATGATCGATGCGCGTGCGATTGAAGAAGAGGGACTGCCCGAAGCGGCCTACTTCTTGTGGAATGACGACTTTGAATACACCGCGCGCCTTCTCAAGGGAAGAGTGGGACTCTACGTGGATGGTGCACGTGTCGAGCACCGGACGAAGACCTTCGGAAACTCCACTGCCGACCCCGGCCCGCGTTTCTACAACGAAGTTCGTAACAAAGTTTGGGCGCTTGGAACTTCTTCCGGCTTTGGTCTTTTTGATCGCTGTGCTTTTGGAGCTGCCACTGCGCTTCGCTGGGCAAAGATGATTGCCGCCTCGGCCGACCGTGAAGCCGCGCTCGGATACCTGCGCGAGGGACTTCGTGACGCTTGGCGGCCACCGTTGCGCTCCAGTGAAATCCTGCATCTCACCGAGGTGGCTGATGAAGTGGCTGCTCTTGAACAGGGGCGGCGCGCTTGCGGGTGCGGCTGCTCCTCATCCATCTCTGAGGCACGTGGCTGCTCAGAGGGGGAGCCTCGATGACAGTCACAAACTTTTCGGTTCTGCTCCCTGTCTATGCAGGGGATCAGCCGGAGTTCTTCTTCCGTGCAGTTTCCAGCGCGACGCGCGAACAAGAGTTGCGCCCACGCCAGTTGGTTGTTGTGTGCGATGGTCCCATCCCCGAAGATATTTCGGAATTTCTTCACCGGGCTGCGCGAGGGGAAGAAACCGAAATTTTGGGAAACACTGATGTCAGGGTTGTCCGGCTCAAGCACAATATGGGACTGGCGAATGCCTTGAATATCGGCCTGGCACATTGTTCGTATGAAATCGTTGCGCGCGTTGATGCTGACGATATTTCGCTTCCCCGTCGTTTCGCAGTTCAGATTCCCCTTGTCGAGGCCGGCTTGGGCTTGCTGGGTTCGGCAATTCAAGAATTTAGTGACGACGAGGCCGAAGCCGGGATGGTCCGGAATATGCCGGCGAGCGAAGAGGAAATCCGTCGGGTCATTTCCTACCGTTCTCCCTTCGCGCACCCTTCAGTTGTGTACCGCAAGAGTGCGGTTGAATCAGTTGGGGGATACGAGCACCTTCAGCTGATGGAGGATTACTTGCTTTTTGCGCGGATGGTTGCAGCGGGAGTTCCCTGTGCGAATGTGCCGGAGGTTCTTGTTCGCTATCGCGTGGGATCGGGCGCATATAAGAGGCGCGGGGGAGCACAGATGCTGCGTTCAGAGATGCGTCTTCAAAACCTTTTCCTCAGTGAAGGAATCGTGTCCAAGGCTCAATACTCGCGAAACCTCGCCATCCGTGGGGCCTATCGGTTGATTCCTACACAACTTCGACAAACTCTTTATCGAGGGGTTGGAAAACTTCGCTGGTTCGTGTCGAAGGACCAATGACGCGATCTGTCCAGTTCTTTCGCTTATACTGACTGGGATTGAAAGGAGTTCGACCGTGAACTATGACCTTGTTGTCGTCGGATCTGGCCTTTTCGGCCTGACAATTGCTGAGCAGGCCGCATCTCGCTGGGGCCTCCGCGTCGCAATCGTTGAGCGTCGCTCGCACCTTGGTGGCAATGCCTACTCTGAGATTGATCCGGAAACCGGTATCGAAGTTCATAAGTACGGCGCACACCTCTTCCACACCTCCAACGAGCGCGTGTGGGAGTATGTCAATCGTTTCACCTCCTTTACCTCTTACGTTCACCGCGTATGGACCACCGTTGACGGTGTTGTCTACCCGATGCCCGTGAACCTGGGAACCATTAACCAGTTCTTCTCCGCTGCCTACGGCCCGGACGAGGCCCGTGCGCTCATTGCCCAGCAGGCAGCAGAAGTTGACGGCCAAGAGATCACCGACTTCGAGTCCAAGGGCGTTTCCCTGGTTGGTCGTCCCCTCTTTGAGGCTTTCTTCAAGAACTACACGGCCAAGCAATGGCAGACCGATCCCAAGGATCTTCCCGCCTCGATCATTTCGCGTCTTCCCGTGCGCTACAACTACGATTCGCGCTACTTCAATGACAAGTACGAAGGTTTGCCGGTGGACGGCTACACCGCGTGGATGGAACGCATGGTGGCCTCGGACCTCATCGATGTCTACTTGGATACCGACTTCTTCGATCCCGAGAACCCGCTGAACAAGGCCGCGGTCGTCGGCAAGGTTCCGGTTGTCTACACCGGCCCGGTCGATCGCTACTTCGACTACTCGGCAGGTGACCTGTCCTGGCGCACCGTCGACTTCGAAAAGGAAGTCGTCGACACCGGTGACTACCAGGGCTGCTCCGTCATGAACTACGGCGATATCGATGTTCCCTTCACGCGAATCATCGAATTCCGCCACTTCCACCCTGAGCGTGACTACCAGGACAAGAAGACCGTGATCTTCCGCGAGTTCTCTCGCTTTGCTGATCATGGCGACGAGCCCTACTACCCGGTGAACACCGCGCAGGATCGCGAGCGCTTGGAGCAGTACCGTGAGCTTATGAAGAATGAAGACCGTGTCTTCTTCGGGGGCCGCCTTGGTACCTACAAGTACCTGGATATGCACATGGCCATCGCTTCGGCACTGACGATGCTCGATAACGAGCTTGCCCCCTTGTTCGAGGATGGGACCACTCGTTGAGTAACATCGCATCGCAGCAATTCCAAACCCCGGGCAAGTCATCGGGACTGATCGAGGTTTTCCGTCAGCCCTACCTGACCAGCCTCATCGTTCATAAGGAACTGCGAGCTCGCTATCGCGGCTCGATCTTTGGAATGCTGTGGAGCTACGCGAAGCCGCTGACCCAATTCTTGGTCTTCTACTTCGCACTTGGCGTTTTCATGAAGATGAACCGCGCCGTGGAGAACTATGTCATTTACATGTTCTCCGGCGTGGTTCTCATGAACTATTTCTCGGAAGTTTTTGGCAACGCAACCCGATCTGTTGTCGGCAACGCTCCGCTGGTGAAGAAGATCTATCTTCCCCGCGAACTGTTCCCGATGTCGGCCATGTGGGTTGCCCTTGTCCACTTCCTCCCGCAGGTTGCTGTTCTTTTCATCGGTGCACTTCTTTTTGGCTGGCATCCAACGGTGTGGGGAGTTCTGGCAATCCTTGCAGCCTTCCTCATCGTGTCAATGTTTGCTCTGGGGATTGGTCTTTTCTCCGGCGCGCTCAACGTGTTCTACCGAGATTCAGAGAACTTCGTTGACCTGATCTTGATGATGGCCACGTGGGTGTCTCCGGTCTTGTACACGTGGTTTAGCGTGCGCGACGTTCTGGACGCCCACGGCTGGCACTGGTTGTGGTGGGTGTACGAGGCCAATCCGCTGACCATTGCGGTTGAGCTTTTCCACTACGGTTTCTGGCAGCCGACCCTGGTCGATACTGTCGCGAATCCCTACCTCCCGAATCTGGGCCTGTGGACGGGAATTGCTCTTCTGATTTCTCTTGGCGCCGTCATCTTTGGCGAGGTCTCTTTCAGGCGCATGGATCCCAAGTTTGCTCAGGAGCTGTGATGACTGAAGTTATTCGCGTTGATGATGTTGTCAAAGAATTCGCACTGCGCAATACGCACACTTTGAAAGACCGTTTGGTCTGGAGCTTGACGGGGCGTCGCAATCAGCTGGTGAATCATTTCCGCGCACTCAACCATGTGAGTTTCTCGGTTGAGCAGGGGGATTCGATCGGTCTGATCGGCTTCAATGGTTCTGGTAAGTCCACAATGCTGAAGCTCATTT
>CALIZH010000201.1 GCA_938028585.1 uncultured Actinomyces sp.
GATTTCCTGCCCGATGCCGTCACCGGGGATTACTGCGAGTTTCAGATTTGTCATGTTGCCATTGTTGCGCGGGGGCGGCGGGTCGGCAGAAGGTGTCCATATTTCGGGGTGTGGTTGGGGTGGGCGCGGCAGCACCCCTCAGTGCCAAGCCGGCCGTGGCCTCGTGCCCAAACCAAGGTCCCGCAGGCATTGGCACCACTTGGCGGCATTGACACACCCCGGAAGCATTGGCGCCACTAAGCGGCAGCGCATAGCCCAAAAACCGCAGTGCCCATCCTCCAAACGGTGTCAATCGCGCCAAACGGTGTCAATCCACTCCAACGTAGCCGAATTTCGCCGTGAATACCCGGCACGGAGCACTCCAACCAGTGTCAATCCGCCTCGAAGTCACCGAATCACGCCGTAGACGCCAGACACGAACCGCGAAATAGCGCTATACCGCCCGAAATACCCGCTTCGCACGCAACAAACTTTTCCACAGCGCAGTATTGCAACGATTCATCCACATGTTTTCAGGCAGGAAACGCACAGCCGTCTCCCTCGCCCCACACTGTCCACTATGAGCACGCAACTGCCGCATGTAACCCTGAGCCATCGCGGGAGCTCCTCCAAAAGTTCCCATCTCAAAGGGCAATTGCGCTTGCATCGCGGCGCATACGTGCAGTTGCCATTAGACCTCAGTCAGGCGAAGCCATGGGAAATCTGGGAGTCAATTGCGCTGGCACGAATCATTGCGTCAGTACAGCAGGGAAAAACGACACCACTTGTCGTTGGCAGCTCATCGCTTCTACTCCACGGGGTACAAGGCTGGATCTCAAACCCAAACGTTGAGTTGTATCAGCCGCAGCGCCGGACAAGCCAGCTCATTCCTCCGTGCAGATGCGGAACAATCTCCGTGCCCGCGGCCCTGCGAGTCTATCGGCGCACTCCCCCGATTACCTCGGAACGCACGCAGGTTTCAGGAATGCTTACCGAGCACCCTTACGATGCGCTGATCCGCTGCGCGATGCACGATGATGCGCTTCAAGCCTTCGCCCTGGGATGCAGCGCCCTCCACAAGTGGTCTGGGTTTAGTAATTTCTCGCAAGATGTGTGCCGAGGCCGTGCCGAAGTCATTCGAGAGAAGCTCCTTTCGCGTTTGGAACGGGAAGGAGGCCGTCGAGGTTGTGTCCGCGCGCGACGGATCCTGACCACAATCGACCCCGGATGCAGCAATCCTGCCGAGGCCGCACTCACGTGGGTGGTTCGAGCGCTATGCCCCTACGAGGTTTCGACGCAATATGAGTTCACAGCAGGTGGCCGACGTTTCTTTGCCGACATCGCAATTCCGCATTGCAAACTCATCATCGAGTTCGATGGAATCGAAAAACTGGGTTCAACACAAGGAGAATTCGACCGCGCAAAACGCTCGTGGCTTCAACGCGAGCAAGCTCTGCAAGACCAAGGCTGGCGTTTCCTTCGAGTCAATTGGATAGATTTCAATGATTGGAATGAACTTCGCGGGCGGATTAGCCATGCGATCGGGGTTGCCTCGAAGCCTATTCCCGCCCGTTTCGCATTGTTGTGGGAGCCTCCAAGCGAGCGTTGCGATGGTGAAGGACGGCGATTCCGGGGCCACGAGTGGCATGGGACGGATGGAAACTGGACTTAAAATTTGTTTTCCGCATGTGCGCCGAACAGGCACGAATTGAAGGTGGGACTGAGTAGCATAATCCCATGTCGACAACCATTTATGTTTATCCGACAGAAAATGTCCTGCCTCTTGTTGAGGAGATTCGTGGGCGCACACAAGAGTTATTTCAAACATTGTTGAACCGTCACGGTATCGGTTCAACAATCGAGGTTAAAGCTTTCTATCCCTCCTCAGCGGATATACCAATTAAGTATGTTGAAATCGACACGGTATGGACACCAGATTTGTATCTGGGCTTCGAATATTCGATTGATGGGATCTGGGATTCGAATTCCTGGCATAGTTGTTCTTTTATCGAAGCTGACGATCGGTACATCGTCGAAGACGACTACGACTGGGAGTTCAGGCTTTCGGGCAAACCGATCCCGTCGCTCAGCAGCATCGATGCCGAGGGCAAGGTCATCTATCTAAGCACATTCTCGAAGAGCCTGAGCCCGTCGCTGCGCATCGCGTTCGGCGTGTTCCCCAGCGAGCTGGATGAGGATCTCGAACGCGTGCTGGGCTGTTTCGCATCGACGGTCGGGGCCATCGACCAGATCGCGCTCGCCCGCCTCATGGAGTCGGGGGGATACGAGCGTCATGTCGGCAGGTATCGCACCAAGGCCCGCGCGGCGCGCGATTGCCTGATCGGTGCGTTTCGCGAAAGCCCGATCGCAGGCCGGCTTTCGTACGAGGAATGCGATTCGGGCCTGCACTTCGTGCTCTGCGTGGACACGCCCGCCCGCGCCGAGGACATCGCGAGACGTGCGGCCGAGCGGGGTGTCGGATTGGCGCCGCTCGA
>CALIZH010000202.1 GCA_938028585.1 uncultured Actinomyces sp.
ACGGGTACGACAATGCCTCCGAGGTCGTCGAAGCGGCGCTCCGAGAGTGGGCGCGAGGGTACTAGGCTCGCCGAGATGCATCCGGCTAGTTGTGGCGGCGCCTCAGGGGAGTCGCCCGTTATGAGGATGCGGTGCGACACGTTGTGGGTTTTCCCGGTGGGAATACTAGCTGTGACTATGATTCGAGTCCGAAGGGTGGTTCGGAGTTCATCGCTCGGGGCCTGATTTCAATGTTGAAGGTCAGATGAGCGAGGGAGCACATGGACGCGATCGATGAGTTGATTGACGCTGCGCAGGCTTTCTACGAAGATGCGCGCGCGAATGAGAATGGGCGCTCCCGTTCCTGGGAGCATTGCTATCGCGTTTTTCGAGATGCGCGGACCGACCCGTCCCCGGACTACGACTATTTGAGCCTGCACCTCGCTTTCTACCTGGCGAGCTGGGGAATGTACAGGGGCTCGTCCTTCCTGCTGCAGAAGGATTACAAGGTGCTTGTGCCCATCGTCGAGGAGGTCCTGAAGCCCGACTATGACTGCCTGTTTGGGGTCGCGTGCACGGATGTGCGGGAGTCTGAGGTTCAGGACAGGCTCGCGAAGCTGTCCGACTACATCGCCGAGCATTTCCAGCCGATCCGCAATGAGGTCGCAGGGCGTGAGGTTCCGACTCCTGTGTCGCCGGTCCTCATTACGAAGATCCTCATGGGAACGCTCGGGTGCGTGCCCGCGTATGACAGATTCTTTCAGGATGGCGTGGCGACATACAAGGTGACAACGCAGGAATACAGCCTGGAGTCTGTGCGCAAGCTCGCGAAGTTCTACGAGGCCCACAACGACCGCCTCGAGGAAGCGCGGCGTGGAATGCGGGTCGGCGACCTCATCTATCCGCAGATGAAGCTGCTCGACATGGGCTTTTGGCAGGTTGGGTTCGAGAAGAGCTGAGATGCCTGGAGACCCTGATGTACTTCTTATCAGGGTCGGTGTGTATCCGTTGTGTTAGCGCCGATAAGTTGATGGGTTGAAGTGTTAAACACTTGGCTATTGAACAGCTTGCTACGGGTTGTTCATGGTTTGACACCCATGTGGCTCGAGTAATGTCCGGTGATAAAGTGCCTGGGAGACTGTCGATGCGGACATGACCCGACTAGCGAAGGAGTAATTGTGGGGTGGATTGATTATGTTAAGGATGCCATTGGTGTTCTCTTAGGGTTCGGTGCGCTGTGGAACCTGGGAAGTAAATTATATGCAAAATTCAAGAATGGTTCTGAATTTAGATTTTGGTTTGGTCGTCGCCGTAAGGTGAAAGGATTAAAGTATGTGAGCATTTTCCAGAAACGCGGTGCTCTTAGCTCAAGGAATGAAACATCAAATTCAGTGAGACAGCAGCTCACGCGTGAAATTGTCAAAGATGTTGTTCATTCATACGGTCTTGAAAAGCGTGGCAGCAGATTTTCAAGGAGTGATAGGGAACTAACCAAAGTTCTCTTTACAATGCTCATCCAATTTGTGGTCCTGACGTGCATTGCTGCGTTGCAGAACATTAGAGAAGCTACACCTGCGCAACAGAAATTTGTTGATGCTGGACAGTATGTGCTTTGGTGGTGTTTTGCTGGTGCTGTTGTAATGTTAGTATTGCAACTGATTCTTACTATGAGTCGCGCTTGTGAGGAATTTCGAAGTATGATCGAAGCTTCTCGACTAAATGTAGTGCGGGTTCCAATTGAATCGATTCCCTACTGTGTCGAGAAAGATAAAGACTACATCTTCGTTGACGCGACCATCAGAAAGCGCTATCAAGTCCCGTTTATGGGGAGTGCAGACGGTGTTCAGATGCTTCTCGATCATGGTGTCGCGATCGATGAGGTTGCGACTTTGGAGAAGTCTGAAGCCAAACAAGTTAAGTCGGGCGACTATGAAGAAGTGGCCGGTCAGCTCGTCGATTCGTTCCTCGCAAAGACTCTGGAACATGGCAGCGAGCCAGTCTGTTTCGTCTTCTCACAGGCAGGTATCACCGCAGTTCTCGTCACGCAGCTGTTGCGAAGCAAAGGGCTGCGGGCGTTCTACATCGGCGCGACAAACGGTTACGAATCTGAAGTTAGAGAGACTATTCGAGAGATACGCATACTCCGTGAGAGTGGCCTGATCTGAGTCGCTCAGGGCTTTGGCAGCGTGCTGAATGACTGGAGTGTTTGGTGATAGTCGGATTGAAGCAGGGGCTGATGCCGTCATGTCCGCGACTTCCGTTGTCGCAGGGCTCGGATGCGGTGATTAGCGGTGAGTATACGTTCCGCCCACTGCGGATGGGAGCCACTGTACGACCGTTGGACGCAACCGAACCCGCAACAGTCCCACCCCGTAACTTGACACACCAAAGCATCCTAAGAATGGGTGGTTCTCCGCCTTTTCACACTAGCTGCAGTTGTATACTCAGTGCATGCATCAACATGAGCTACGTATCCTGTCACAGAAGGAAGACTACAATACGCCGTACCAGGTAGTTAGAGGTTTCAATACTAGTTGGTGGCACACACGGGCCGGAAGAATCGATGCGGCTATTCGCGACAGCAAGGAGTATCTGCAGTTTTTGGTCAATGGTACGGAAGTAGGTCGCGCGGAGGTTATTGATTGCAGACTGGCTGCCGATTATGATGGGATAGATAAACCTATCATAACTAAGGAAATTACTTTTTTCGAGATACGCGATGATGTTCGGCGGTGTGGCTACGGGAGAGCTTTTGCTCAGCACATTGCCACCCGTTACATTGGAACTCCAATAATTGCATTTTCAGAGGGTGCTGACTTATTTTGGTCGGGTATCGGATGGGTACACTTCCGACGCAAAGACGGAGAGGGATGGCCCTATTGGAGGAATTTATTTGCTTCGCAGTCAATCAGCAATTAACTGTTCCGAACCGGCCTACACACAATTCCTGTCGAAACAGCTGCGGTAATCGATTCATCTTTACGGTGTACCCCAAGTAGCTACTGAGTAAATGCGTTCTTCAGAGTTGGGTGTGGGTGGAGGCGTCTAGGCCTCCTGCGATGAGGAGCATTCGGAGTTGGTAGT
>CALIZH010000203.1 GCA_938028585.1 uncultured Actinomyces sp.
AAATTGCTTGCTTGCTATATCGCCAGGAGAGATTTCCTATGTATTCGCTAATCTTGATCCTGAACAGCAGGAGGAATTAAGGTGGTTCTTTCGCGGTTCTTTTCCTGATAGTGTTAATTGTAGGCTGGTCGATTGGCTGTCTGAACTAGCTGGGCGTCTTCGTTCGTGTGAAGGCGGTGATCATATGACTAGTGTGAGGAGGAAGTGGTTCATTTCGGATGTTGATGAGTTGATTCAGCGGTATCAAGAAGATTGACTTCGATTTTAGTCCATGTATCGGTCGTTATGTGTTTCATGGTGAATGTAACGTTCTGTTGTGTGATTTGCTCGTAGTATTGTTTGTTTCTGTTGCTGAATACGGTTCGCATAGTGCGTAGTGCATGCTTCTAGTTACTTTCTTTGGTCGTTTAGTCGAAGATGCTGGTTGGCGTAGCTTAATGTTGTCCCCGTGATAGTCGTGCGATGTGAGTCGATGGTGGTCGTGAGTGTTGGCACATCCATGTTGGCCGGTAACTAATTATCGAAAAAGGTAGTACTCTGTTCTCGTGATGGGGCTGCCGAATGTGGAAATTTGCGACACAGGCACTGCCTCCTGAAGAGCAATGATGATCGCGTGGCGATGGATAGACGTGAAGGAGCGTTGTAATGAGTGGCGTTGAGGATGCAGTAGTGGAATCCCCTAAGAAGTCACGTCGAGTGAAGTACTTCATTGGCGTGGGCGTTCTTGCGCTCGTTGCTGTCATCGCCTGTGTCTATCTGTTTGTTGTTGCTCCGCATAACAGGGCTGTCAAGGCGTTCGAGGTGGCAGCTTCGCAGGTGCGGGCGAAAAACAATGCACTGCAAGTGGAGATTGACGCTGCTCAGCAGGCGCTCGATAAGGGAGACAAGCCCCTTGATGTTGCGACGCAGGACGCACTGACAGTCGCGGTGGCCGACGCGGGTCTTGCGCTCAGGGCGATTCCTGAAATGCCCTCGTCGACCTCCGATATTGAGGCTGCGGCCGAGGCGCTAAATGAGCCGCTCGACTACTCCGCCACGTCCAAGACCCTTGCGGATGCTTCGCAGGCGTTCGACAAGAGCGTTCGTCAGCTCGGTCAGGTGACGGCTCCTTCCCAGGATTTCGTGGTGTCGCGTCTGGGGAAGGTGCCGGGGGTGTCGGACATCGAGCCTGTCACCGAAAGTAATGATCCCAATAGGCAGCTGAATAAGTCTGGTGGCTACACGGCGGCGGTTTACTTTCACTACAGTGGCGTAGACGGTGGTGAGGAGGTCAATGCAGCGCTACCTTCGATTGAGATTGGAACAGACGGTGGTGGGTGTATTGAGGTCTATCGAACCGTCGAGGATGCCAATAAACGAAATGACAACCTGGCAAGTTTCGATGGCCGGGGAGTGTTTGATACGGGTTCTCACAGAGTTCTGGGCACAGTCATCGTTCGGACCTCGCACTTCCTGACGGCCTCGCAGCAAAACTCTCTGACGGATGAGATCGCGGCTATTCTGACCGAGCTTGATAGCGGCTTGTGACCTGTAGTTGGGGCTGTGCCCAAGAGATGTGGCTAGGGATGGAACACCCCTACTCAGTTTTCTTTCCCTCGTCTTCCTTGGCCTCCGGGGTGCGCCTGCGCCAATAGGCGTAGTCGTCATAGGTGTACTTGTGTTCCCACACAGGATTACTCGGGCCCCAATCGGACATTGGGCAGTCCGTGGTGACGTCGTCCGCCAGCTCGAGGATGACGTCGACGAGCTCGAGCCTGTCCACGAACCTGTCGGGGATCGCATTGAAACCGATTCGTGCTCCGACGAGCATTCCCACGATTGCCGCTGTGGTGTTGGAGTCTCCGCCGTGGTTGGCGGCGAACGTCATCGCTCCTGCGATGTCGTTCTCGTGGCGTAGTGCGCAGAGGATGCCAAGTGCCAGGGCTTCGTTGGCGACCCATCCCTCGCCGAGGGCGTGGATGGCGTCCTAAACAGATCCCATCGACTTTGCCATAGACAACGCTATGGGTAATGCTTGCAATGCTACGTCGATCAGGCGTTGGTACTAGGGGGCGTAGAACTGCTGCTCGAGGATTGTGCGTCAAACGGCGTGCGTGGTGACAGTCGATCGGATCGTCGGTGCGTGCGCGCGATGATACAGCTTGGAGGAATGGGGCAGTCGGTAACCGCCATATCACATTCGATGAAAAGGTGTGTCGAGATTTTGGAAGTGAGCCGGATGTGCTAGGATAAAAAGCGTCTCTCCTGAGATGTCACTGCTTACACACTAGATGACGTTACCAAGCACGTGATGAAAGGAGGTGATGGAGCTATGGAAAACCGTAGTGAACGGTTTACGGCAGCTCAAAAGGTGCGGATCATCGAAGCAGTATGCACAGTACTGACGGCGATGGTCACAACTTTTGGTCCTGTATGGCTCTCAGGTTTGCCGTAAACCATCCCCAATGGGGTTGTGGGTGATTGCCGTCGCCCACAACCCCATCTTTGCACATCGTGATATACTTTTCGATTTATATGAGATATGTCACGCATATTGATGGGGTGTATGTGCCTCTATCAGGATCCGATGCGCTTGTCCTTGCTATGGGGGATGGTGCTTGCAGCTCGTTAGATTTGGTTTCGTTAAGTTGGAGGTCATTTTCTAAGTTCACCTGAGTCGGATCTTCAGTGGGCGCTTGTTGAAAGTGCGTGCGGCTATCGATTCTTCTGTCCTTGACCACAGTGCTCCGCGTACCCTTGAATCGTGAAGGTTCTCGTCGTTCCCATGGTCGCCCGCTCGC
>CALIZH010000204.1 GCA_938028585.1 uncultured Actinomyces sp.
GGCGCAGCCATAGCGCTGGACGACGTGGGGTTGTGCCGGGGAGTGTGGTGAGGGGCTAGCGGGCGTGGCGTTGGCACATACCCAGACTAGACTTGAAGCCCGTTATCTTGAGGCAACACTGGAACTCGCGGCAGCGCCCGTAGTTGTGCTCAGTCTGGTTTCTTCGGTATTTTCAGAGCCTCGTCCCAATTGTCGGCAGCGAGTGGGCGTGGGGCGTGTCCGCGCCCAGACTGAATCTTTCCGTCAGACTTGGTCTTATTATTCTGTTTATTTTCGCTCAGTGTCATGTAGCGAACATCTGTTGTGCCGGGATAGCCTAGGCATGACCTAAGAAATGCTTTGCACCATGGTGTGCTTGAAAGAGCCTGATAGAAGTCCTCTGCATCCTTAAAGAATTCCTTTTTCCAATCCTCGTTAAGTTCATCTTTCTCGGGGTCAATGACTCCCAGGCATCCTTCGAGAGATTTGTAGTCGTCAACAAGTCCAAATACGTCACCGTCTTCGGGAGAAGCTGTTTTGACACAGGAAAGTGCCGAAAAGGATGTGCGAACTACCCCAAGGCCGAGAGGCTTACCCATGCCCATTCGCAGGTAACCTTCAATTGGAGCTGTATTTTCCTCTTGATCAGATTCTGGCAGATGTTGATCCTTCTGCGTATACCGTCCGAGGAGCTTGGAATCCAAAATCCAAAGGAGCGTCCATAGCTCCTCTTTTTGTAATCCTTCAAAATGGATCGTGCAATGGAAGGTACTGCTGCGGGGAATCCAGGTGTCTGCTGTGGAATAGATTTCTGGATTCGTCTTCTCTTGTCTGTTGGAATTTTCTTCTAATTGCTCTTTCTCGTAAGACTCGAGGGTTGCATAATGTGGGTGTCGATTCCTCTCATTCGTTTGTTCTGCATCTTTACCTTTCTTCTGTTCTGCATCTTTACGTCGAAAGCCATATGAAGCCGCCCCGAGCTGGTCTCCCTCGGCATAGTAATCAGGTCTGGGGCGTCCGCTGATTGTATGACCTGAAGTATCGGTGAGAAAACGGCGGGCCGAGCTCGTCTTTGGCCTGAGAAGCGGGCGAAGATTGAATCTCTTATCATTAGGCGTTGCACTGCTCGTGTCAACAGCGCTGATCGTGATCCTACCTTTGAGTGTCGACAATTGTTTGTTGGGCTGATTGTCGGGTGCCTGCGGGTCCGTGGGGATGAAACCAAAGATGTGGTCCGCCGGTGAGGCCTCGATCGCGTCGCTAACCGGGAGTACTCCCTGCGCCTGTGCTAAACGCCGTGGACTCCGCGAGTAGTTGCGCCTGCCAACCTGTGTCGGCATGAGCTCAACGACCTTCTTGCCCTGAAGGCGGGCATATGCTAGCAGACCGGAGTGGTTGATCGGATCTATGTCCTTGTTTCCTGCTCGATCGATAACGAACCTGTTAGGCCTAGTTGGTTTCTTCGACGTGGGGTCTTTGGAATCGTAAGAATATGAGTGGAGAATCCGATCGTATGTCTCTGCTACAACGGGATCGATGTTGATTTCTTGATTGCTAAGCTGGTCATCGAAAAAAATTCGCTCGGACAGTTTAGAAGCGAATATAGATTTTCCCGCCTTGAGGAGGTTGTCAGGTGTGGTGGAATAAAACCAGCCAGTATGTGCGGTTTCTTCACAATTTGAATTGGAGACCCAGTCTGGAACCTTGAGTCGCGAGTATGCTTTATCTCCTCTTGCTTTGATTTGTGTGACGATATAGGCATCCTCAATCTCTTTGGCCATGAAGTCAATGAGCTCGCCGTGTCGGAGCGTGTCCCAAACGTGGGAGCCCTTGAGAAGCGAGAGTGGCTTCTTGTTTTCCTCGTCGTCTATTTCATGTGTCAGTAGTTTTGCGTAGAGAGCATGTCCCGGACCGTACAGCCGTGTCCCCCGGTGAGTACCGAGGTCGTAGTTGTCATTTAGCCTTACCGGTACAAGTCCGAGAGCAGCAGCTGGATCAGCCCTGTATGTCAGAGTTGCGTTGTGTTCGCCAAAAACGCGGAAACGTGAGGCGGTCAAACGTTCGTATGCGTTCGAGATCATGCCTTTGATCATTGTTGGGGGAATGAATGGGTTTCCAGTCGTTGGGTCGATAGGAATTGAGATTTCAGTCGGTTTTCCTTTTGATTTCTTTTGATTGCCGAAAATGAGGGCGGTCATCACCTCGATTGTTAGTCGGAGTGATCCGCTGTATGTATCAGTCCCTAGGTGGTCAAGGGGTGCGGGGAGTTTGTCACTCAGAAATGTTGCGATCGTTTCAGGAAGGTTAGGGTAGAAGGAGTCGCTCTGTGCTCCACCTTTTGTGCTGTCAGGTACAGGCCTTTGAACGGATGTGCGTAGTACCGGAATACAGTTCACTGATGAGTGGAACGAAGTGTATTTTGACTTTTGATTGTTGCGCGACATGCTTAGCTCCACCTTCCCGTGAATAGCTGGTCGACTACGACCGTGTTTCCGTATTTATCTTCTGCTTGGATGAACTCGACTGCCGTCATCTGCTTTGTGGTGCCGTTTTCTTTGCTTTCGCCAGTCTGAGCGGAGGTGGCCTCCGAGGCAGAATCCGCATCACTGCCCTCTGCAGACTGGTGCTGCAGATAGCTCACCTTGTGGAACCATCCACTGACGGGTTTTGACTCCGGGTCTTCGGACGCCGCGTTGGCTGTGCCTTTCGTGAGTGTCAGCTCAACGGCACCCACGCCGCTTACCCAACGGAACTCGTGAGCAAGCGTCGAGTCTGCGTTGTCACTGCCAATAACCTGCCAGAGACGTATCTCGTAAGTGCGTGCGTCATCGAAGTTTGCGGACTTTACATCTGGCACTCGGCGTGTGCCGTTGGTTGCCCACACAATGCCGACGACATCCCCATCCTCGAAGACCTCGGCAAGGCGTTCAGCCAGATCGGCGGCGTTGCGGACCGTATGGTGGCTGGCTTTGAGGCAGCAGGGTGTTACGTTTGCCGCGTGGGTGCAGTTGTCGTTGCTGCTCTCAGTCATTATTTGTCGCTCTCGTTAGGCTCTGAGGATTTGTTCGTTGGTCCTTCAATGTTTTGTAAACACTTGTTCCAGCCTTTATATGTGTTTTGCCTCTCCGGCTCGTCTCTCAGATAAGCCAGAAGAGCTGTTGCTCCTCCGCGCGCAGCGTCTTCACTGCTATCGTTGCGTTTCCACAAAATCGCTTCTGCTGGAGTATTTACGACCTGACCATCAGCGCCAGACACGCTGAGGCTCGTTACCTCAACTTGGCCGTGGCCTCGGGTTGTCCTGCCTCCGAGCGGAAGGGTGCCCGCGCTGAGTTCCGCTAGGGCAATACACAGGAGACACCAGGACGCTCGGGCG
>CALIZH010000205.1 GCA_938028585.1 uncultured Actinomyces sp.
CACAATGGTTTGTAGCTGATCTTCATTGCGTGCCTTCCTCTTGTTTGGGGTTCTTGCTGGGTTTCTTGTTCCATGTCCATCCGTAGAGCGCTTCGTGTTCTTTGCCTAGTTCGATCACTGCTGTTTGGGTGACGATTGTGTTGACTTCAGGTGCTTCTGCGTAGTGTTCGTCTTTGTCGAAGGCGATGAATATCTGCTTGTTGGTGAAGCGCTGGTAGAGCTTGAGGATTCTGCCGACGGTTGCGTCTTCGATGCTTTGGTGCAGCGGGTGATCGTGGATCACGTATGGGAGCGCGGTCAGCTCCAGCATGGCTAGGTCGAACAGGATCAGGTTCTTTCCGGTGGTGCCGGTTCCATCGTCAACTTCGGAGCCGTAGGTGTAACTCTTGCCGGTGTCGGAGAATGTGAACACTGGCGGGTACCAGTCGCCTGAGCCTTCATGAATGAAGCGGTCGAGGCGGGCGATCTCAGCGTTGAGTTTCGTTTCGATCTCACGGTCGTAGCTCTTACGGGTGTCATTCAGGCGGGCTTCAGCGTCTTTCTTTTCTGATTTGAGGTCTTGGGTTGCTTCCCAGGCTTCTACTTGTTCCTTGACGAGTGCAAGATGCCCGCCGATTTCGGCGTTGCGGCGCAGTTCTTTCTCTGAGACGTGGATGGGCACATTCAGATCTCGGAGCTGTTGTTCGGCCTCACCGATGAAGGTGGTCAGCGAGCCCAGTTCTAGTTGGTAGGCGGTGATCTGGTCTTCTACTTCGTCGGAGACGATCTCGGTGATAGTTCGGTGGAAGAGTTGGACGTCTTCGATTCGTTCGAGGTCCGCGTCGGGAAAGAACACTTGTAGTTGCGCGAGGTCAGGATCAGTGATGGCGGGGAAATCTTCGTTCAGGGACTGTGTAAGACGCTGAATTTTTGCTTTCAGTCTGCCGCGTGCAATTCGCAGCCCGTGCAGATGGCTCTTGATCGTTGCAGCCTGGTCGGAGTACTCGACGTCGAGTTCAAGCATTGCTTGATCGGCGCCTTTGATGTGTGCGTCGAGTTCTGATTCGAGTTGGTGAACGTGCTTGACCGCTTGCGTGTAGTCCCTCTTCAACCGCAGTTTTTGCGCTTGGAACACACCAATCTTTTGGGTTCGTTGCACGGCCTTGAGGTTTTCCGTTGCCGTGGTGAGAGCTTGTTCGAGTTCTTTGAGGTCGTCATAGACACCGAAAAGCTGGCGCATCACAGCCAGCCCGGTGGCTACTGGTTCACGGCCCGGGCCTTGTAATGGGGTCTCAACGCTGCTCAGTGCTTTTTGCTGGATGCGAGCAAATCTTGTCACGATCTGCCGGAAGGAAGCATCCATGCCTGACAATCCGTATTGGTGTTTGAGCCAGCCTACGTACTCATCGAACTCCCACCGCTCAGCGGGGTTCTTGTATTCAGGGTCCTCATAGGTTTGGACGAACCCTGGAACGTTAGTGGTGCGCGAGAAGTAATAGTCCACGTCGTTGAAGCGGAAGGTGAAGTAGATCGTGTGAGCACCTTCAGCTTTCGCGCTGACGGCTTTGGATTTTGCGAATGTTGAGCCGCCGAACGCGTAGTCCACGATGAACAGCAAGGTGGACTTACCGATCGAGTTTTGGGCGCTTTGTCCGCCACGCACCGTGTTCAATCCGGGATGGAACATGATCGGTGGACGAACCTGACCGTTATTGCGAAACTTGTCTGACCAGACGCTAACGAGCACGGACAATCACCCCTGTCGTGGAGTCGACGTTGATCTGTTTGAGAGCAAACAAGGCAGTGAGCGCATCGAGAACGTCCTCGATCGCAGGATTATCGAGCCGCGTGCGAAGCTCGCTGATGCTGACGGGTTCGACTTCGAGGATGGTCAAAATTGGCGCGAACAGTGCGAGCGTGGATTCCGAAAACGGGTAGAGCTTGTTAGGAAAGCGCATACTGGGGCTCCTTTCCACTGGTGACAGGCGGGTGCGGTGCTTCGAACACGTCACATTTTTGGATGAAGTAGGACACCACTGCCTGACACGCGACGAGTTTGCCACCAGTGGTGGTGTACAACCATTGCGTGAGCTGCGTGAACACGTCGTCCTGGGGTATTCCAAGGCGTTTGAGTCTGCGATATTGAGAGTTGATCGAGTGCCGGACTTCGTCGAAATTCCAGCCGTCGTTGTAGTCAAGCTGTTTCAACGTCGATTCGATGAAGACGTACCACGCAGCGACGTGTGTCAATACAGCCTGCTGCAATATGACGTCATCTGGGATTTTTGTTTCGACCGCCAGTGGTTCTGTGATCGGTTGATGTAAATCGCCTTGTCCAGCGCCGCCCATCTTCTCCAACACTTGCCGTATCCACTGCTCCATGCCTTCTGGAGACATGGCCAGGCGAGATTTGAACTGCGAAACGAGTTGGTCCTTGATTACCTTGAGATCTTGGACAGCTTGTGGATTAGCGCCCGTGTGCATCGCATGATGATGGGAACACAGCGCGATCAGATTCGCAGGATCTCGCGGATCGTCCGCAGGGTCGATGACGGTCACCTCGAAGCTCGGGACTGCCACGCCTTGATCATTGACCTGAAGAAGCTGATTCATGCAGTTCAAGGCTGGGCAGGTCGACCCAGCTTCCATCTGCAAAGCAGGCCCCAAACGCTTGTGCGCTGCAACCGTTTGGATACGTCGAACTTTTTCTTGAGCGTCCTCCACCAGTTGCTGGTTCGTTGTCGCCGCAGTTAAGACTCGCGTGAAGTAATCAGCACACCATTCAGGGACACGCTCCCACGCGATTGACGGTTCAAAGGGGCGGATTGCCTCCGCCATGCGTTCCAACTGAGGCTGGCTACGCTCCTGTAACGTCGCAACGAGTCCATAGGGCTCGAAATTGTGTCGCATGATCGGCTCAGCAATATCTGAGTTGAAGGGCCTGTTGCCGGAGGCGATGTGGTTCAACGACGCAGCCGGAGGGGCCATCACCGGATCATCCTCAGTGCCCTCAAAACCTGGGTCTGCCTCACACACCAGAGACAACAGGTCACGCATCCGTTCTTCCCGGTTGGAGCCAAGGTCAAGGTTCGAGCTCAGCAGCTGAAAGAAGTTCTTGAACTCCACCAGCATCTCCTCGTCTCAGCCCTGTCTCAAATCGTGTCTCAGTTCGTCTCAAGTGGCTCCGTAACGTCATTGGCAGTGGCAGCGAGCTAACTGAGTAGAACAACAACGCTCACTGATTCTACCGAAATTATCTCGCGGTTGCGAAGAATTATTGGCCCGAATCTGTGAGGAGGTGAAGCACATGGGGAAGAACCGCAAGCAGACGTCCGCGAAGGTGGCGTCCAAGGCATCGAAGATTCTGACCGATGG
>CALIZH010000206.1 GCA_938028585.1 uncultured Actinomyces sp.
CTTCTACCTGGATTACCTCAACGTCAAGGCCGACTACGTCAAGGCCTGGTGGAACGTTGTGAACTGGGAGAACGTCGCACAGCGTTTCGCAGCAGCCCTGTGATCACTGCTTGTTTGTTTTAAAGGTTGTGGCCCCCGCCTGAAGGCCGGGGCCACAACTCTATCCACTGATGGAGTGACCAGCTGCTCAAAGGCTTGAGCTCAGACGTGTCTGGAGCTCTCGGTATTGTGCAAGCTTTTGTGGAACATCAGCGATGTAGCTGATCAGCATGACTTCATCGACGCGGTGGTTACGCGCAAAGTTCGCAATCGTTTGAGCAACCTGGTCGTAGGTGCCGATGATGATCGAGCGATCGCGCTGTGCCCATCGCAGTGCGTCTTCTCGGTCTTCGGCGCTCATCTGCTCGGGTCGCTGGAACCGCACGGGGCGTCCCAGTCGTAAACACATGCGGAAGCTCAATGCGGGAAGTGCTTGTTCTAGGGCTTCCGCTTCAGTTTCTGCAGCGCTCACCGCGAGCGCGGAAAGCGTCTGTCCTTCACCTTCACCCAGATTTTCGGGCAGGTGTGCGCGGTAGTGGTCCATGACCTCGGGCTGTTGCTGGCCGCTAAAGAACTGCGCGTAGGCGTAGTTCATGTTTCGAGTCCCCGCCCAGGCCGCGCTCTGGCCTGAAGACCCCAGCAACCACAGTTCGGGAAGTTCATCGGGATGCGGGTAGACATCCACCGAGGCGTAGGGGTGCCCCTCCGGCAAAGTCCCTCGCATGAAAGCCAAAGTTTCATCGATCAGAGCATTGATCGCACCAGGATCAATTGTTGTGCCCTGATTGAGCGCGCGGGCGGAGATCATGTCACCGCCGGGGGCTCGTCCCAATCCCATGTCGACGCGTCCGGGGAACAAGGTGGCCAGAGTGAAGAACTTTTCTGCCATCTGTAAGCTGCCCTGATGCATAGCCATCACGCCACCCGAACCAATGCGAATACGCGAGGTTCGGTCCAGAAGGTGAGTCATCACCAGCTCGGGAGCGGACGACATAAAGACCGGTGTGTTGTGGTGCTCTGCGATCCAGAAGCGATGGAAACCCATCTCTTCTAGTCCGCGAGCCAAGGACACCATGTCTTCCAGTGCCTGATGCGGAGTCGATCCGTCAAAAAGCGGAACCTGTTCCAGTGCTGAGAGGCGCATTGTTACCCTTCCGTTTCACAAAATATCCGCTACTTAAACACGGTTATTCCTGAGGATACTCCGCCAGGAAGGAGCAAGCTGAACTCAGCGGAAAGCAGCACCCCGCCTCGGCGGAATTGCAGGCATGCCCAAGCCGACCACGCGGTGTCCCTCGCCATCAGAAGAACCACCACCGGATCCACACCCGCAACCACCACTGGAGGCACCAGCGACGGCCTCGCCGCCCAGGTCTTCAGAATCAAAATCGATCCCGACCAACTGCAGCACGCCATCTTCTTCACCATCACGCTCGGCGGCATTGTGCTGTTGGACAGCGGTTGCCAGCATCAGCTTGATTCGGTTGAGCTGATTGACTTCCGAGGCACCCGGATCGTAGTCGACCGCGACAATGTTTGCTTGCGGGTAACGGTTGCGCAGCGCGCGGAACATGCCCTTTCCAACGATGTGGTTCGGTAGGCATGCAAATGGCTGTGCGCAGATGATATTCGGGCATCCATGTTCGATCATGTCGACCATCTCGGCCGTCAAGTACCAGCCTTCACCGGCCTGGTTCCCAAGGCGCGCGATGTCCTCTGAGCGCGAGATCATCTCTTCGATGTCGCGATGGGCTTCAAACTTCCCATTTGTCTCTTCGAAGGCCTTGTGAACTGGGATTTCATACTTCTTGAGCAGCCACAAGGCCATGGGCATGATCTTGCGCTGTTTGCCGTCGATACCCAGGTTCTCGTAATCCCACTCCGCGGTCGCAACCGAATTGTGGAAGAACTGCATGAGGCCAGGAAGTTCAGCCTCACAGCCCTCGGCCTCGATGACATCAACCGCGTGATTATTCGCATCGGGGTGGAACTTCACAAGGATCTCTCCCACCAAACCAACGCGAGGCTTACGCGGAATATCACGCAATTCCAGAGCGTCAAACTCAGCAACGCAGCGCTTGATCAGCGTCGAATAGCGCAGGCGTCCCGTGAGAAGACCCGTCGGACCGACACGTCCCAAAGTCTCAGAGCGATCACTGACGACCCACTCGCGCACGATCTGATCCCAGCGACGGTACAGTTCCATCGCACTGCCGGGCACGGCCTCGTAAGGACGCACGCGGAGCAGCATGGACTGGATTGCATCACCGATGACGAAGGCTTGGATCGCCTTGTGGATGTGGCGAATTCCGATCTTGAAGCCGGGGTTGTCTTCCAGCCCCTGAACGGAAAGCGCAATGACCGGGACCTGCGGATATCCCGCATCGCGCAGACCCTTACGCAACAGCGCGGCGTAGTTCGTTGCTCGGCACATTCCGCCGGTCTGCGTGATGCCGACTGCGGTCTTATCGGGATCTGCTCGACCCGATACGAATTCGTCGATCAACTGACCGATGACAACGATCGCCGGGTAGCAGGAGTCGTTGTTGACGTACTTCAGGCCCGTTTCCATGGTCTGGCGGCTGGTATGCTCAAGCACTCGCACATTCAGCCCCGCACGCCTGAACAACGGCTCAAGGAAACGGAAGTGGATGGGCGACATCTGCGGGGCAAGAATTTCGTATCCCGCATCGCGCATTTCCTCAGTGAAGACGGCTCGCGCTTCGATGTGTCCGGCCTTGACCTGCTCGGATTCTTCGCGCGCGGCAACCGAAGCCGGGTCCTCGTGCACCGCGGTGTCGATCGTTCCCGAGGCCATGGTTCCTCGCTCCGCAACCGCCGCTTCCAGGGAGCGCAGGCGGATCTTCGCGGCACCCAGGTTCGAAACCTCATCAATCTTGAGGACCGTGTGCACATCGCCGCGTCCCTCAAGGATTTCTTGAACCTGATCGGCGGTGATTGCGTCAACACCACAACCGAAGGAGTTGAGCTGGACCATCTCAAGGTCAGGCTCATCGCCCACGCGCGCAGCGGCCTCGTACAGGCGCGAATGGTAGGACCACTGGTCGCGCACACGCAGAGGGCGCTCCAGGCGCTGGTCAATGATGGAGTCCTCGGTCAGAACAGCCATTCCCAGTCCGACAATGACCTCGGGAATACCGTGGTTGATTTCGGGATCGAGGTGGTAGGGGCGCCCCGCCAAGACGATTCCGCGCACTCCATGTTCGCGCATCCACTCGAGCGCTTCGCGGCCCTTTTCCTTGATTTCAGCCTTGACCGCGGCGTCTTCTTCCCACGCCTTATCCAGTGCACGGGTCATTTCTTCAACGCTAATGTCGTAGCCAAACTGCGCGAAGGTCCGCACGAGGTGGGCGGGTAGGTAATCGCGGTTGCCGAAGTTGATGAAGGGGCTGATGAACTTCACGCCCGGCTCATTCAGGCGTTCCATATTGTTGCGAATGACTTCGGGGTAGGTTGCAACGACCGGGCAGTTGAAGTTGTTATCCGCGTCGGTGAGCTTTTGCTCGAAATCAACGCAGGGGTACCAGATCGTTGTAATCCCCTTATCCAACAGGGATTCGATGTGTCCGTGGACGAGCTTGGCCGGGTAGCACACGTTTTCGG
>CALIZH010000207.1 GCA_938028585.1 uncultured Actinomyces sp.
CGAGGAGCAGAAAGCCCTCGAAGCGGAGGGCTGAGAGTTTGTTGTTGAGGTGGGGACACCATGAGGCGCGTAGACGAGCAGCATTCCACTTGTATGTGCGATGCCCTGAGGCGCAACGCACACACTTACTGACATACACGCTATCGTGAGTCACATGACAAGGACGCACATGAACGGCGAGGGCAATAACAGGCCAACGCAGGCTTAGGTGACGTCTCAGCAACAAGATCCTGCGGTCCGACTAGCCAACGAGGGAAGAACCGTGCCTAACCATCAAACCGCCACCGCCAAGACGCACGTTCTATACAGGGAGGTAGACCAGGACTTCCTCAGTGACTTGCGCAAGACCCTGGAAAGTACGAACATCAACTTCCTCCTCGGCGCTGGATGTTCACTGCCGGCATTCAAAACCCTGGGCAATCTGGAAGAGCTGCGCGTCGAACTCGATAAACAGAAAAAAAGCCTAGGGGAAAACCGTGAAATGATCTACCGCCTGATCAAGGCGGAAATAGATCGCCGGTTCTTCATCGGTTCCATCTACCGCAATGTCGATTATGTGACTGAGCGGAAAGATGGTTCCGAAGAAGACATTCAACAAACCCAAGCTGCCTACAGAGAGTTCTGCACTGAGGCGATTCAGACAGTTGCGAACAGAGAATCTGTCGACAAGCCGAAACAGGTTACGTTCTTCACCTCAAATTACGACCTGTGCATGGACCTAGCACTCGACGAGGCGGGCATCCCGACTAACTCGGCATACCTCGGTCGTTTCTCCCGAGTTGTCACCCAACAGACCTTCGGTAATCGCGTTTTCTCGAACGGTATCGGCCTCGGATACCGAACAGAAATCCCATCGGCAAACCTCGTGAAGATTCACGGATGCGCGTCGTGGCGCGATGACGGTTATCAGCTGACCATCGATGATAGCTATCAAATACTGGTGAAGATCAAGACCCTGTTTGATGAGATCAGCCGATTTGGTGAACACAAGCCTACGATCACACCCAATGCCTCAGAGCCGAGCGAGGCGAACGTTACAGATACAAGCCCCGAAACACGTACAGACTTCGAGGCGCTGAAACGTCAGGCGGAAACCGCATTTGAGCGCACAAAACAGGGGAAACACGGTGAAAAGAATCTAGTTAACAAGCTCGATGAGCTAGACAGCGCACGCAACCAGTTGGCCGTCGTTCTCCCAAATAAAGGAAAGTTCGCATCAACCGTTCTCAACGAGACGTATTACGACCAGCTCCGACGCCTGTCGAACCAGTTGGAGCTTCCTAACACGAGCCTTCTTGTGATGGGCTTTTCATTCGCAGACGAGCACATCCGTTCACTCATCACGCGTGCCGCTAAGGCGAATCCAACCCTGAAGGTCATTATCTTCTGCTACTCGAAAGACACAACGAGAACGATCGCGGACTACCTGGGCTACTCCCCCAAGGACTACCCGAACATCGAGCTAGTGGTCGGCCCACGCTTTGAGTCAGCACTGGGAGCCGAAGCCAAAGGCCATCAACATCTTGATATCCGTGCGATCGCGGATATTCTGCGAAAGGCAAGCGCATGACCGCTCATACGGGAACCGAAATCTCATCACTGCGAATCGGCACGGTAACGGCGGTGCGCGGGCGACAGATCGACGTCACCGTGGACGTCGACAAGAATGACTCCAGCCTGATATTTCAGGGCGAGATCATCAGTAACGTCTCGATTGACTCCTTTCTTGTTGTACGACGGGGATACTCGCACCTCGTCGTACAAGTCGAGGAAGAAGAACTCATCGAGAACAAAGCATGGGAAAACGGCGGCTACCAGCGAGACGTCGACCGCAACACACGCATCCTCAAAACCGTTCTGCTTGGCGAATTTAAAACGGACACTTCGGCATCACCATTCCAGAAACACTTTATCTCAGGATCACAGACCACCCCACTGATTGGCAATATCGCCTACCTTGCATCTGCAGAACAAGCATCAAAGATCTACGTGTCAGAGTCTGCGCCGGGAACGCAGATTACAATTGGACATTTAGCAAACAACATCACGATTCCATTTTCGATCGACATATCTTCATTCTTTTCCACCCACATCGGCATTTTTGGTAATACAGGATCAGGAAAATCGCACACCCTTTCCCAAATTTACACCCAACTCTTTGAGAGGACATATCAATCTAGAACTAATGAGCACACGCTCAACTCTTCCCAGTTTATACTATTTGACCTAAATGGGGAATACCGACACCTAAGTCACTCCAACATATCAGGCACCCCGATTCTCGGGCACATTTATGGTCTACCAAAGTCAAATTCCGACACAATCGAACAACAGACAAATCTCATCCCACTACCAGTCACAACCATACAGGATATCGAATTTTGGATCAGCATACTTGAGGCCTCCGAACACAAGGAGCGCGATTTAATTAGAAGAACCCTCGAGACAAAAATGAGTCCCAACTCAACTCGAAGCCTCACACATTATTTTCTGGACACATTCTTTACCTGGCGCACACAGAGCACACTCACTCCAACAATGATGTTCCTAATCTTACGTAGGATTCATACAATTGCTGACCCTAACCATGAGACATTCTCACACGAGATTCATGAGTTTGAAAAGTCTATCAAGCGGGACTTCAGAAATCAAACATACTATATTGATCAACCATCCGATCCATTATACACAAGCTCACCCTTTTTCACGAATCACTTAGATTCGTTTTTCGATCGCGCTTTTTCCGAAACTTTCACTAAAGAACTTACGGCGCTCGACAAATTTGAGGTAGCATTTTATTTCACATACATCGCAGCAACAATTTCGGGGAACAGAGATGAAGCGCAGATCAACACTCTACTTACTCGTGTCATTGAACGCACTAACATTCTTCGAAAATGGTTTATCTTTACACCATCTGACAGTTCGTCATATCCAGCCCTTCAGATCGTCAACCTAGAACAAGCTACTCAAAGTGAACGCTATCTAATCCCACTTATCACAATTCGTGCACGATATACAGAACAGCGTAAACGATCCATTTTATCCAACAATCCCACCTATTTGAATTTCATCATTGAGGAAGCTCACACCCTGCTGTCACACGGAAAACATATCGAAGACAATTACCATCAAAATGCGCTGCTCGATTCACTGGAGCAAATCATTATTGAAGGTAGACACTTGGGCATCTTTCTCACACTTTCCTCGCAACGACCCTCCGAAATTTCGACAAGAATCACATCACAGTTGCATCATTATTTAATTCATCGACTGGTCAATCCCACAGATCTAGCCTGCATCCAAAGCGCAATCAGTTTTCTCGACAGCAAATCTTTTGAGTCGATCCCATCGCTACCTTGCGGTACCTGCATCATCTCCGGCACCAGCATTCAGATTCCCGCTGTCGTCAAGATTGATGAATTGCCCGAGGGGCGCAGGCCCGACAACGAGACGATCAATCTCGTCAAGCTGTGGGGCCTCGATTCAGGTCCTGCCGTAGAGGACGACAGCGACTCGTCAGTTTCGACATCGACCAGAGCCAAATCAGCTGCCGACGCCGACAGCACACGTGCATCCGACACGTAAGCACACCGTGCCAGTATGCACACAGGTGGGGGCTCCCACACGGGAGCCCCCACCTTTCTACAGCAGCATCACA
>CALIZH010000208.1 GCA_938028585.1 uncultured Actinomyces sp.
TCCCGCCAGCTTCTTGTCTTCAAGGGTGACCGGGGGAGATGCGCTGTCTGAGTTGGTAGCGGGCATGTTGTGTCTTGGAAACATTCAAGGGTTTATGTGGCGACTGTGTGGGTGGGGGGCTGTGTAAAGAGGACGGGGAGCTGGTTCTTTCGTCAAGTCGTGGCAGTGTGGCCCGTCTTGTCATCCGGACTCTTCAGTGAGCTGTCTTGTTGGGGGTGGAGGAGGAAACTAAAGTAAAACCGACCGTCGGTTTGGAATGGAGGTTGTATGAATCAGGCCGAGAAATCCGAGCGTGCCCGTGAAGCGATCTGTCTAGCTGCCCGCCAGCTCTTCGCAGAGAAGGGCTACGACACGACCACCATGCAAGACATCGTCAGGACGAGTGGAATGTCGAAGGGGGCGATCTATCATCATTTCTCGTCAAAGCAGGAGGTGTTGCGTTCCGTTATAGAGGGAGAGTGGCGCCATCTCAATGTATTTGTTGAAGACCTTGCTGTGCAGTCTGATGCGTCGGTAACCGATAGAATGACGGTCCTCGCGACGCACATGGTCGCGTCTAGTCCGCAAAGTGGTCTCGGGCGCGCCAACTGGGTGAGTGAGGTTCCTGAAGCCTTACTGGAATCATTGCGTCACTCGCTGACAAAGCTTGCGCCCCACCTGGAACAAATGCTGCGACAGGGAATGGAGTCTGGTGAAATCGGCTGTATCTTCCCCCATGAAGTTGCTGAAGTGTTGGTCCTCCTTGTCGATGTGTGGGTCGATCCTCTGATCGTTGCGGATACGTATGAGCGAATGTGTCAAAAGGTGGACTTCATTGCTGCCTTCCTCGAGCGTTTCGATGCGCAGGTACTCAGTGAAGACGCTATCGCAGTTATCAAAAACGGGGTAGGTCGTTTCTATGAGTGAGCGCAAATCCTACTCCATTCTCATGGTGAATTTGCCGTTTTCTGGGCACACGAACCCGACGCTCGGCTTAGCTCGGATGCTCACTGATATGGGGCATCGTGTCACTTATGTTCATTCGCCTACGTGGCGAGAAGCGGTGGAAAATACGGGCGTACGTTTCGTCCCTTACGATGACTATCCCCTCTTCCCGAGTCCATTCCAGGATCGCATGCATTGCTGGCGTGCGGCTTATCGGACGGTGCTGCGTATCGGCGCAGAATACGACTGCCTGATCTACGAAATGCTCTTTGTATCAGGCAAGGCGCTCGCCGACCGTTTGGGGATAGTCCCCATTAGGCTATTTTCAACCTTCGCGCTTAATGAGCATGTGCTGGAAGACTTCGGGCGCAACGGCGGGTTGTACCTAACCTCAATCTTCCGTTTTCCGCGCCTGAGATCGTTCATCTCTGCACCTATGAGTAGGAGATATGGCTGGCGATTCCGAGAGCTTGAGGCTGAGATTGTGCGTAATAGCCCTGCTCTCAACATCACCTACACGCCTCGGAGCTTCCAGGTGTACGCGAATGAATTTCCTCAATCACGGTATGCATTCGTAGGTGCATCTATCGATGGACGTCGCCACGAGCCATTTGAGCCTCCTGAGGGCAGTGGGTCTCTCGTCTACATATCTCTCGGAACAGAACTCAACAAATCCGAACGGTTCTTCCGTCGGTGCGTGGAAGCTTTCGGCAGCACTGGTATGCGTGTTGTCATGGCGATCGGTGACTCGGTGCGCCCCGAGAGCCTAGGACCCGTTCCTCCTGCGATGATGGTTCGCCGCAGGGTTCCGCAGCTCGAGGTGCTCTCGCGAGCATCTCTCTTTATTACCCACGGTGGTATGAACAGCGTCAATGAGGCACTCTTCTACGGTGTACCGATGCTGGTTGTTCCTGTTGGTAATGACCAGCCGACTGTGGCGCGGCGGGTGGAGGAACTGGGATTGGGTGAAGCGCTGGACATCCGCGAAGCAACTCCCGATGTCCTTCGTGAGGCGGCAATGCGCGTGCTATCGGATCGTGAGTGCCATGCGCGCCTGTCCGAGTTTCGCCAAGAGACGCGGAATGCAGGGGGCAACGCAAAAGCGGTGAAGCTCATCCTTGAACAGCTCGATCGAGCGTGAACTGCGGGCGGGAGCAGTCGCTGGGCTGCTCCCGCCCGCGCTATCCTAGTGGTGCGA
>CALIZH010000209.1 GCA_938028585.1 uncultured Actinomyces sp.
ACCTCCGTGGGGATGAGGGCCATGTCCTTGTTGTACCAGGTCAGTTCAAGCCGTTGCTTTGTCATTTTTACCTCCGTACCCTTTAAACTTTATCGATTTGTCGCTGCTCATGAGCTCCGGGAAAATCGCGCCTTGGTTTCATTGGGCTGCCTCTTCCGGAGTCATCATGTTGCAGTGCTGGGCTTGGCCCACCGCTTCGATGATGGTCTTGAATGCTTGTCGGCACTGATCCGCGTTGATGTCACTGGTCGCGTAGACATCGTCAAAGCCAACTGGACTGTGCCTAGTATCAAGTTGCGCGAGCAGCGCGGCCGCATGGTTGAGACGCGTGGAGTCTTCCGCACCATCGTCCATCAGGCTGATGAACTTATGCCGGTTGTTAACCAGGATTTCTTCGTTCAAGCTGGCAGCTTTATGACCACTGATGTGCAAGAAATAATGATTCAAGATGCGCTGGCAGACACCGATGGGTGCCTGGATGAAATCCACATCGATGATGCTGTCCGACTTGTTTTCCCAAGAATCACACTTCTTAATCCGGGGGGGGAAAGCAGCCTTGGAAAGCGCCACCAGGGTGCCGCCAGTGAGACGGTCATGTGGCTTCACGGCCTGGCCCATACGTGCTCCCAAAATCCCGAACGGTATAAACCAGATGAACCTTGTTGCGGGTAGCGGTGGAACCTTGCGAACTTCAGTCTTGGTAGCGGAGATGAACGGCAGGTTTGTTCCACGCTCGGACTAGATCCGGCTGGTTCCTACTAATTCCTAGGACTCAGTTTATCTGGGATCGGAGCCACACATGGTATGGCTCACTGGGATTCTCTGGCTAGGCTCTGATCAAACCCGGCCCCACGTGTTCATCATGGGAGAGTTGTTGAGCGACCTAGCGGGTGCCCCTTCACCCCAAAGGTCAGTGCCGGAATGCACTCTAAAGCCTGTTGGGCCATGCGTCTCGGCACCCTCTATCACGTTCCTTGACTACGAGTTTCAGGAGATCCTGCCATGAGTACTTTCACCATTTTGACCGGTAATGGTGCAGGCAACAAACCAACACTCCCTACCCCCATCGGGCTGATGTCGCAACGGCAGCTAACTTGGAGGCGGCAGCAAAGCTAGATCACGCGGCTGCCAAAGTATCGACAGCCCGTTGATCCCGCAAGCTATGGGAGCCGCGGAAGCTGAGTAACTCAGCTAGGCCTCGTCTTCCTGCGTGGAGGCAGAGATCTTTCGCAGCACGGAGAAAAGTGCCAGGGCGTAACCAGCGCAGCAGCCTGAAAGCATGCCGCCGGCGATGGCCCACGTGTTGAAGAAATCTGTCGTTCCTGCGCTCCATGCAAGTGCGGTGGCGGCAATCGCTACTGGGACGATGAACCAATCAATGGCCCTGCGGTAGGCGATGAGCATCGAGGTGAAGTGCGCAGAGACCGAGGTCAGCACCAAGGGAAGGAATAGCCACCACAGGTCGAAGGCCCCCAAGATGAAGGCGACGGTGATGGCAATGCCTTCAATTCCCGAAGTAATTTCAACGAATTTTGCGGCCGCCGCTGAAGGAAGCGCTTGATCTGGCCAACGGCGCGACAGCAGCCAGGCAACAAGTGCGATCAGGACGGCTGCTGCGAGCCCTGCCGATGTAATCTGCCAGGAATCGGCGCAGAAAGTAAATGCCGCGTAGAAAATTGTCAGTAGGCCAAGGAAAGACGTCACTGAAATCAAGGCCCGCTTGGCTTTGGTGAGATCCTGTCCCTCCCACGTGCCGCTCGCGTCAGAACTCATGAGAAAACCACCTTGTTTACTCTTTTGTAGCTTCGAGTGCTTAGCAAGCATCATCGATCGTGTTGGATGTTGCGGCGGTCGCTCTGCTCTGAGGGCCGCGTGCATTGCCAACTGACACTTCACTTTCTGCCAATATTGTATGCTGCGTAACATCGTATGAACAGGCTGTTTTCTCGCCGAGGAGGAGTCATGACGCCGGCAAAGCTTGCTATCAATACCAGTGGAACTCCCATTAAGGGACGTATCTATGCGCTTCATGGGGTGACAGATAATGCTGCGTCCCTATGCGATGTCAGTGAGCGTTGGTCCGGTGACTTCGAGGTCGTCTGCGTTGATGCGCTGGGGCACGGGTGTTCCCCTCGTTTTACACCCGCGCAGCTTGAGGATCCTTTCGAGGCGTTGGTGCAGAGTGCGGCCGATGTGATTAACCGTATTGAAGCTGATGATCCTGCCCCCTTTGTCCTATTGATGGGGCATTCGATGGGTGGAGCAACCGCGGCTGACGTCGTTTCGCGAGGCCTGGCCCATGTTGATGCGTTGGTACTGGAGGATCCGGCACTATTTACTGCCGAAAATCGGCGAGATTCCGAGGCATTTGGTGAGCATCTGGTGAAGTGGTGCGATCATGTGACCGACAATCTTGGATACGAGGTTGAACAGCTTCTGAAGGACTATCCGCTGTGGAGCCGCGCCGAAGCAACCGGGTGGGCGCAGGCAAAGGTGCAGGTGGATCGCAATTTCCTATCGAATATTGCCGTCAGCAGTACGCGCATGCGAAATGAAATTCTGGAATCTCTTCAGACCCCGACTTTGCTGATTACAGGGGATGGAGACGATGTTGTCATCGGCCCAGCCGGTGTTGCTGACATCGATAAATTGGGCTTAGAGAAGGTCACCACCCTTTTGATCCCAACGGCTCGGCACTGCGTGCGTCGCTCAACGCCTGAGCCCTTCTATGCTGCGGTCGAGTCCTTTATTGCAAAGCTCGTTCCGAAGGATTGAAGAAGGATGGTTGAATCCCCGTTCTTTCTACGCCCTGAGTTGCTGCCGGTCATCGAAGCAACACCAGAACAAACAACATGGGACCTGCCCGTTATGCGCGCGGGGGGAGATGCTCTTCTGGAGAATCCCCACGAAGCAATCAATAGGCTCGAAGTGACATCGCGCAAACGCAGCTTCATCCCCGATGACCTGCGGGATGATGCACCGATTCTGGTGTCAATCCATGGTGGAGGATACGTTGCTGGGCGTGCGGCATTCGACGACGCGAAGAACGATGAACTTGCCACGCACTTCGGTGCGATTGTTGTCTCTCCGGAGTACCGACTCGCACCCGAATTTCCCTTCCCAATCCCCGTCGACGACTGTATTTCTGCCCTTGCCGAGGCCCTTGAGCGTTTTGGGTATGAACGTCCAATTTTCGTTTTGGGGGATTCCGCGGGAGCTGGACTTGCCTATTCCATGGTGAGTCGCCTCTGCGGATTGGCTGCGCAAGCGCCGCAAGACGAAGAAACCGTGGGTCAAGATGAGCGGATTTCTTCCATGATCAGGGGTCTTGTCTTACTCGAACCTTGCATTGACCCGAGCTTGTCAACGCACTCAAGCTCGCTCTTTGCAGATGGTCCCATCTGGACACGTCGCGCGGCAGGCGGTGCGTGGCGACATTTCTTTGGGCTTGCGCTGGCTACGGGGGAAGAGGGAAAGGAATCAAAAATCCCTGACGCACTCGTCGAATCGGCATTTCCCAAGCCGCGGGAACACATGAGGGAAATTGGCTTCCCTCCGGCATTAGTCGTTGTGAATCCTGTCGATCCCCTTCGAGATGAGGGAATTGCGCTGGCAACTGGCCTCGTTGATGCCGGTTGCATCGCAGAAATGCATATGTTCGCTGGGACCTTCCATGGCTCCTTATCGATGCCTGGCTCAGTGACTTGGCATGAAATTCACGTGCTGATTGATCGTTTCGTGAAAGAAAACTCAGCGGCCCGTTAGTGCATTCATATACGCGTGACCTGCGTTTATTCATTTCAGTGCCCTTGATGGGTGCATCCAGCATCTTTTGTGCTCTTCGTAACCAAAGTGCAATCCATGGAGTCTGGAATTGACTTTCTACGTAGTAATACAGTTCACATAAGGACTTCCGTGTCAAAGGGGCATGAGGGGGAGCGGGAACGGCAGTGTGGCCACCG
>CALIZH010000210.1 GCA_938028585.1 uncultured Actinomyces sp.
CCTGGGCGAGGCCCTCGACGACCGCGGTCTTACCGACGCCGGGCTCACCGATCAGAACCGGGTTGTTCTTCGTGCGGCGCGAGAGGATCTGCATGACGCGCTGCATTTCAGTGCGGCGACCAATCACCGGATCGAGCTTGTTTTCGCGGGCAGCTTGGGTGAGGTTACGACCAAACTGTTCGAGAATCGCCGAGTTCGTCTGACCTGAACCAGTGGAGGAAGCGCCAACACCGACGCTTTCGCGACCATCATCGCTATTGCGCTGGTAGCCGGAGAGAAGCTCGATGACGGTCTGGCGAACCTTGCCGAGGTCTGCGCCGAGCTTGATAAGAACCTGCGAGGCCACGCCTTCGCCTTCCTTGAGCAGACCAAGGAGAAGGTGCTCGGTGCCAATGTAGTTGTGGCCGAGCTGCAGTGCCTCACGCAGGCTCAGCTCAAAAACGCGCTTGGCGCGAGGGGTGAAGGGAATGTGTCCTTCGACCGGCTTCTCGCCTTCACCGATAATGTCGATGACTGCTGCGCGAACCGCGTCCTTATTGATGTCAAGACTTTCCAAGGCCTTCGCGGCCACGCCTTCGCCCTCGGTAATCAGGCCGAGCAGAAGGTGCTCGGTACCGATGTAGTTGTGATTGAGGCTGCGCGCTTCATCTTGCGCGAGGACGACGACCCGTCGGGCTCGGTCCGTAAAGCGTTCAAACATCGTTTCTCCCTCTGTTCAGATCGCGGTCTCAAGCACGCGACCTGCTTTTCACTGAGTCCCACACTACGGGGTAGCGAGGCCGTGCGCGCGTTTGTTCACCAAGGGCAGATGCGATCGGTTGACTCGAGTTCCGCGAGCGCCCATTGACGAAACTCCGCGTCTTCCCAGATATGCATCTGACCTATTCTCTAAACCTCAATAACCAGGGTGTAGGGGCCGTCATTTACTAGTTCCACGGACATCATTGCGCCGAAACGCCCGGTTTCGACGTGGATTCCGCGTCCGCGCAGCTCCTCAACAACGGCATCGACCAAAGGCTCAGCGACGGGTCCCGGCGCTGCCTTCGACCACGAGGGACGCCGACCTTTACGCACATCCCCATAGAGCGTAAATTGCGAGACCACCAGGACACTGGCTTCCTCTGCGCGATCCTGAATAGACGTCTCGTCCTCAAAGATCCGCAATTCTGCAATCTTTCGCGCAAGAGTTTTTGCCTGCTCGAGGGTGTCCTCGTGAGTGACACCGACAAGGACAAGAGCTCCCGGCCCCGGGCATTCGCCGATTACTTCACCATCAACCGATACCGAGGCGCGAGTGACGCGCTGCAAAATTCCACGCATGAGGGTGCTCCTTGGCTCTTAAGTGTTGTATCCGCTGGTCCGTCCGCTGGTCCGTCCGCCAGTTCGTCCGCAGGTTATTCCGCTGATAAGTCTGTTACCGTCCGCCGATTGATTTGCCACCGAGTGCGGGAACATCGGGCCTGCGCAGATCTGGATTGTGCAATCCAGCGCCCGGTCGTTCCTTCGGCGACACCGAGGACTTCCCATCGATCGGGACAATAAGTTCTTGCGCTGCTGCAATTCCATCCAAGTCCAGAACGACATCGGGTGAGAGCGCGCGTGAAACCACAGCAAGAGCAATCGGCCCCATATCTGCATGACGAGCAACCGATGTCACCACGCCCACGCGGCGTCCACCCACTTCGATGAATTGTCCCGGATTTGGAAGATCTCCCCTGGAACCATCCAATTGCAGGAAGACCAAGCGCCTTGCAGGACGCCCCAGGTTCAGGATTCGAGCAACAGCCTCTTGCCCTCGGTAGCACCCCTTATTCGTGTGAACCGCAGTACGCAGCCAGTCCAGTTCGGCTGGCATCGATCGCGCGTCCGTCTCATGTCCCAGACGTGGGCGCCACGCAGCAATCCGCGTCGCTTCCCATGCTGCAATTCCCGCTGCCCGACGCTTCGGCGCAGCTTCACTCCACTCGCGCCAGAATTCGCGGGCTTGGTCCCTGGGGACAAGGTGGATGTGGAAGGCAAGAGATTCACCCGGGTGTTTCCCCTGGTAATACGCCGCTCCCCCATCGACGACTCCCGGCCAAGGATCGTTCCATGTCAGCGCAACCTGATCGCACTGGGAAACTCCACTGTCCCCGATGCTTCCAAGCAACCACCAGCGCTGCGAAATCGTAATTTCAACACGAAGCGCAAAACGCATGGAGTTGAGCCAATCAGCCAACGCTTGGGCGTCAGAGGCCTCGGTGATGAGGTAGAGAATTTCGCCATCATCAATGGCTCCGCATGCGTGCTCGATATGCCCCTGGGGGTTCATGATCAGCAGTTCGCGTGATTCTCCGGGAGTCATTCCCGTCAAAACCTGGCTTGAAATCGATGTCAGCCAAGTCAGTCGATCAGGACCAGAGACTTCGACAACCGCAAGGTCAGGACGGTCGGTAATTGCTCGACCTGCCTCTAGGGCCCACTGTTCCCCAGAGGGATCGCCGTAGTGAGCAGTCACATCAAAAGCGACGTCACCTTCAACGTCTTCGAGGGCGACCGCGCCTGGAAGCGTCGCCAGAGGAGACTTCCACTGCGTTTCGCTCTGCGTCACTTACTCGCCATCCTTCTGCTCAGTTTCCTCGATCTCATCGACGCGCATGAGTCGTCCAGAAAGCTCAACATGACTTTCATGGTCATCTCCCTGGCGCTCATTCGCCCAGAGCATTTCGCCCGCAACCAGGCCATACATACGCGAAAAACGTTCAAACTCTGCAACCTCTGGGTCACGAATCAGCAGATCAGTCTCCATCTGAATTCGCGGTCCCATTGAACGGCCAACCCAACGAGCGCTGTAACCATCACTTTGAGCACCCTGCGCGACCATTTCACGGGTTTCATACTGACCGGGTTCTGGCAGCACGCCGGAACCGGGAAGCAATGAGACGTACAAAGTTTCCTCGCGCATCAGTTCACCGACTTCCAGCACCGCAATACCGCGAGCCGCATCCCAAATCGGATCGATACTTTCGCGGGCAGTTGCAGAGTAGATGCGCGTGACGAGCTTCATCTGCTTTCCGCAGATCGTGCCTTCTGCCTCTTCATAAATCGGCTGGTCATCGCCTTCGTCGACGCTGAGCATTCCCCAGCCCTTCCACGGGCCAAGCATCCAAGCCAAAGGAGCGATTTCTAGGGGCAGGTTTTCTGGAATGGAGAACATGACTCCAGCCTAAGCGGCTACACCCCCATCTGCGAGCTGAATGTGGATTAAATTCCACCAATTCGGAACATGATGTACACCGGTAGCGAGGCCATGAGGAACTTGGCGCTTCCCCGTGCAATCGCACCAATCGTGGGCCGCGCCCACTCGGTATCGCCCATCAAACCATCCAAAACAATCACGACCAAAGCGACTGCAATTCCCGTAAAAATACCCAGAATTGCAACAGCGGTCGTCAGCCCCGAATAGGCCGCAAGCCCGGGCAGAACGATCGGACTGAGATCCGCGCTTTGACCCAGTTTCCACACCGCTACCGAGGCGATCACTCCAGAAAGCAGAGCCGCACCCAGAGCGCCTAGGGATTGCGAACGGAAACTCGCTCCAATCTGGTCGCCCCACACGGTACACGAAACAATGACGCAGGCGATGGGAACCGCAATCCTCCAGCCCTGCGAAGATGCAAGCGTCACCCACGAGGATCCCGAAACCACGACGAGCAGCGCAGTAAGCGAGCTCATTAACGAGGCCGTTGTTGAACGTGTCGCCCAAGAACCGTGACCGCTGGAAGAGTAATCGCGCGGCGTCGAGGCGGTGAAGACTTCCACCGCGACAACCGCAACCGTCCCCAAGCCCATGACCGCACTGGCCGCCATCAAGTCAGCGCTGATCGTCACAACCAAGGCTGCAATACAGCCGGCGAGGCCGACGGTAACTTGGGCTGGAACCGTAACCTTCGTATTCGTCAGAGAGGGCCAGCCTGCGGCAAGCAAGCACGAGGCCAGCGCGACGACCAATGAGCAGGCCCATGATTCCCATGGAGTGAACCACAGGATGAAAGTTGCCAGCGAAAGAGCTGCAACAGTGAGTGCAGAGGTATGCAGCCCTCGACGTAGAGCGGGGTTAATTGATTCACTCTCACTCATCGCATAGGGCACGCGCGTGGTGTCCGGAGCATGCCGAACTCCATGTCGGATGCGAATAATCCCCGTGTGAGTGCTCACATGCTCACGCGTGGGGTCATATTCCTTGGCTTCATGTGCGCTCGTCCGATGAGACGCATCTTGCTCATGTGAGTGACGACCCGTAGAAACCGGCTTCTCACCTGTACTTTGAGCGCTTTCCTGCGCTTGTGCTGCGGCGCGTTGCCGTTGGCGCTCGCGGCGCGAGGGCAGTTTCGCAGGGGAAGGCTCAAGATGCTCCATTCCTCTATGGTCCCACATGGCTGCTATTGAGGCCTCAGCGGCACGGAATGCGTCGACCAGTGCTGTGTTCTATGCTCGGTGGTGCGTACCGAGTTGTTAAGCCCCGGGCTCCAACCTCTGCCGCTACGAGCGGCCTTCGCGCCGACAGGCGCTTTCGGCTCGGTGCGCGCTTTTTTATTGCCCAAAATGCACCAACGCCGCACCCCACACTGTGGGAGCGCGACGTCGACCTCGAAAAATCAACCGCTCAGCAGAGGGTTACTCCCCCAGCAACGGGAAACGGATAATGGTCGCCTCGCGGCCAGGGCCAACCCCAATCGAGGAAATTCGGCAGCCCACGAGCTCCTCAAGACGCAGGATGTACGCCTGCGCGGCCTCGGGAAGCTCATCGAAACTCCGGCATCCGGTGATGTCCTCACTCCAGCCTGGAACCATTTCGTAAACGGGGACTGCGCGGGCGAAATCAACCTGATCCGGTGGCATTTCATCGACGACAATGCCGTCAAGCTCATATCCCACGCACACGGGAATTTCCTTGTATCCCGTCAGGACATCCAGTTTGGTCAGGCACAGGTCGGTCAAGCCATTCACGCGTGCTGCATAGCGCACGACAACGGCATCAAACCAGCCGGTACGGCGCGGACGGCCGGTGGTCACACCGAACTCACCACCGCGGGTGCGCAAATCCTCGCCGACTTCATCATCAAGCTCGGTCGGGAAGGGCCCCTCACCCACGCGAGTCGTGTAGGCCTTCGCCACACCAACGACGCAATCGATGCGAGTCGGGCCAACACCTGCACCCGCGAGCGCACCACCAGCGGTCGGGTTGGAGGAGGTGACGAAGGGGTAGGTTCCGTGGTCGATATCGAGCATGGTCGCCTGACCACCCTCGAAAAGAACGGTTTCGCCGCGGTCAAGTGCATCATTCACAACCAAGGAGACATCGCACATCATCGGCTCAATACGGTCTGCGAAAGACAGAAGATGATCGGTCACTTCGGCGGGGTCCAGGGTGGGCAGGCCCACGGCCTCGAAAATCGTGTTCTTGGGAGCCAAAGCTGCCTCAACCTTGGCGCGAAGGACCTCGGGGTGGAAAAGATCCTGAATGCGGATGCCAATGCGGTTCATCTTATCGGCATAGGTCGGGCCAATACCGCGACCTGTCGTGCCGATCTGATTGTTGCCGCGAGCACGCTCATTCGCCTGATCCATCAGGCGGTTATACGCAGGAATGATGTGTGCATTCGCTGAAATGAGCAGTCGTGAGCAGTCCACGCCGCGGCCTGAGATTTCGGCAAGTTCCTCGAAAAGAACATCGAGGTCGACGACGACACCATTGCCAATGATCGGGGTGACACCCTCGGAGAGAATTCCCGCGGGAAGTAGGTGAAGCGCATACTTTTCACCGTCAATAACAACCGTGTGACCTGCATTGTTACCGCCGTTGAACTTAACGACGTAATCGGTGTGTTGTCCCAGCTGGTCGGTAGCTTTTCCCTTGCCTTCGTCGCCCCATTGGGCGCCGAGAACGATGACGGCGGGCATGTTTTCTCCGTTTTTCAATGCATTGCGGGTATGAAGTTGTTGCGTGCGCAGGGCGCAACGGATTCAAGTTTAGCCGAGGATCGCGCGAGGTGAGAGGGACCTTCCGGGCGAGGCCGCTGAGTAGCGACCTTGATACATCCGTGCCCTTCTCAGTCGTTGCTTAGGCTGCAGCTGGGCTCTGGAGTAGCAGACCGACAACCCACAATGTCGCGGCACTCAAAGCAGCAATTAGTTCAATCGCAATGGTCCAACCAAAAGCCTTGAGGGCAACGACCGTGGCCTTCCAGGCCTTCTGAGTGTCCTGGTTACGCAGATATTCCACAATGAAGATGGCAGCGATCATGCCCAGAATCAGCCCCAGAGGCAGGCCGATAAACCAACCGACAAAACCGCCAATTCCTCCCCACACCAGGGTGGACTGGGGAATTCCTGCCTTGGTCATTCCTCGGGCTGGGATGATGTATTTCAGGATTGTTCCCAGAATCAAGATGGCAGCGGAAATAGCAAAAATGATCCACGCGCTGCGCGTCCCGGTCATCCATGCCCACACCAAAATCGCGCCGCCAACGAAGGGAGAAGACGGCCACACTTGGACAACCGCACCGATCACGCCAAAGAGAATGACGGCTGCGATGACTAAGACTGCTGTAAGACTCATGAACGGATCATAGCGTTTTTGAATTGAGAATCTTTCACGGCATGATTGACCCAGCGTCCCCAGTAAAGGAGTGAACGATGGGTTTTATTAAACGCCGAGATCCCAATAAGCATCCCGGTATTCTTTCAACGTCGGTCGCTCGCTATTCAGCGATGTACCCGGTCAATGAATCACCCGAGCACGCTGTGGGCCGCTGCCTTGAGTTTTGGAATCGCTTCGGCTCACGCGGAGAAACTCCCGGCTATCGGGAAGAGCTTGCCCTTCACGGCTGGACAGGTACCGAGATCATCATCGGCTCAGACTTCAAAGAGTGGCTATGGTCTGGAGTTACTGATGATTGGGTGAACTTCATGCCGCGTTTGTTCCCGCAAAAGCTCAAGCGTTCGATGCTCGGGATGAATCGATTGGTGATTGCGGCCCGCCGCGCGTCCGCAGAGGGCGAGTTCTTTACTGAGCTTTACTGCACCCCAAGCGACATCATCGCGCAAAATGACTCGATTCTGAACGATGTCCTGTACGTGACACTGCACCAATTCGAAGAGGAATACCAAAGCACTGGTCTCTTGCGTGGGGGCGCAACGTATTTCTACGCCGACGACCTGCCGAAAGAGCACTTCTTAGAGACGCAAAATATCTACTGCATCCGCAGGGACGTCAAGCGCCGGCGCAAAGGCAAGATTTAAGGAAACACCCCCAGCCCAGTTTCTGGCAGGGGGTGTTGTTCCCATTGAGCGCTAGTTTCGCTGCTCTCGCTACTTTTCTGCGCGGGCGCGACGAAGTGAATCGACCTCGTACAGGGCAATTCCCGTTGCAACTGCTGCGTTCAGCGATTCAACCGAGGAAGCAATCGGAATTGAAACGATTTGATCGCAGGTCTGGCGAACGAGGCGAGAAAGGCCATTGCCTTCAGCACCCGTGACGACGACCAGCGGGCCATCGGCCAGCTTCAGGTCGCGCAGTTCAGTGTCGCCACCACCATCGAGGCCAACGACGAAGAACCCGGCCTTCTTGCAGTCTTCCAGTGCACGAACAAGGTTCGTGGCGCGTGCGACGGGCACGCGAGCTGCGGCACCGGCCGAGACCTTCCACGCAGTGGTATTCACACCCGCACTGCGACGCTCTGGGATGATCACACCATCAGCACCAAATGCACCGGAACTACGCAAGACGGCGCCCAGGTTATGCGGATCGGTGACCTGATCCAGTGCTACCAAAAGTGGAACACCCAGCTGCTGTAAAGAATCTGCAATGAGATCCTCAACGTCGCGGTATTCGTAACCACGCACTTCGATGGCAACGCCCTGGTGGACCGCACCATCAGTTGCGACGTCTAGGTCGCGGCGCGTCACTTCATAAACGGGTGCGCCCAGTCCCGAGGCCAGGCGGACAACTTCCTCAACGCGATCGTCTTTAACGTTATCGAGGACGAAAACACGTTCGATCGGTACTCCCGCACGCGCGGCCTCGGCAACAGGGTTGCGGCCGGCGATCAGTTCATGTCCCTCGGCGATCTTGATGGAGGATTTCGCGCGAGCGCGTGCGATTGCGGCTTCTTGGGCCTCGCGAGCTTCACGTGCTTTCTTACGCTTGAACGCGGGATGGTAGGTGCGGTCTTCGGCCTTGGGGGTTGGACCCTTACCTTCGAGGCGACGGCGCGAGTGACCACCGGTGCCGACCTTCGGGCCCTTCTTCGAGCCAGGCTTCCTTACGGCGCCGCGACGTCCATCATTTCCAGCCATCGTGTCTCCTTGTTTTGTCGTGAACTGACACAAGCATACGGTGTCAGCTCAGCATCAGGGCGGCTAGCGCACGCTTTAATCGATTTCGCACCCGCATGCTCGTCACCTCCGCGAGCCGGCCGAATTATCCAAGGCTCCAGGTTGCTCCGTCTTTTCCATCCGCAACCTGAACACCGGCTTCGGCCAGTCGATCACGGATTTGATCGGCAGTAGACCAATCCTTATCAGCACGCGCCTGAGCACGCTGTTCAAGCAATGCCCCGACAAGCACGTCAAGCGCATGCTTTTGCGGGTCCTCAGCCGTTTCTCCCGAGGCCGATACCCCGGCCCCAGCATGTGCCCACTGGGGTGATGCCGGATCCAGTCCGAGCACATCGAGCATGGAGCGGACCAGGATTTGCTGGCGTTTAATCGCCTGGTTATCCCCTTCAGCCAAGGCAATATTGCCCAGTTTGAGCTGCTCATGAACCGCTGCCAATGCACCGGCAACATTGAGATCATCATCCATAGCATTGGTGAAGGCCTCGGGGAGCTCAGCTGGAGTCAGCTCAAGTTCTTCCGGGCTTGCTGCACCAACGGCCTCGATTGATCGGGTAACGAAAGCTGAGAACTTCTCCCAGGCGGCGTTTGCATCCGGAAGAGTGTCGGGTCCCCACTCAATCGCACTGCGGTAATGCACCGTTGAAAGCGCCCAACGCACTGCAGCCGCGGGGAAATCCTGTGTCAGAGTCTCAATTGAAAGGACATTTCCCAAAGACTTCGACATCTTTTCGCCCTTGGTGGTCACCCAGGCGTTATGGACCCACAACTGCGCAAAATCCCATCCCGCAGCGTGCGATTGGGCCTGTTCATTTTCGTGGTGAGGGAAGCGCAAATCGATGCCACCACCGTGAATATCGAAGGTTTCACCCAAGTAGCGGTAGGACATCGCAGAGCATTCGAGGTGCCAACCTGGGCGTCCCCTCCCCCAGGGTGAATCCCATGATGCGGTTACAGGTTCCTCTGGTTTTGCGGCTTTCCACAAGGCAAAGTCACGCGGATCCTTCTTCCCGGCCTCGGTCGCGGAATCAATCTGCGATTCGTCTTCGGTCGTACGCATGTCTTCAAGGCGCTGGTGAGTCAGCGAGCCATAGTCCTTTTGCGAAGCCACTGCGAAGTAGACGTTTCCCGCGCCATCACTGTACGCGTGACCGCGATCGACCAAACGTTGGATCAGAGCAATCTGTTCTGGGATGTGTCCGGTCGCACGCGGTTCATAGGTGGGGTCAAGCACACCAAGCTTGTGATAAGCCTCAGTAAATTCACGCTCATAGCGCTGCGCCCATGCCCACCAGGGCACGCCAGCTTCTGCAGACTTGCGAAGGATCTTGTCATCAATATCCGTGACATTACGGATATAGGTCGCCTCAAGACCGCTGCGCTTAAGCCAACGAATCAAGGAATCGAAAGCGACCGCAGAACGCAAATGCCCAACGTGGGGAGAACCCTGAACGGTTGCACCACACAGGTAAATTCCCACATGTCCGGGCACCACTGGATTCAGTGGCTGCAAGCGTGCGGTTTTCGAATCGTACAGGTGAAGGCTCATACCTTCATGGTAAAGGGTGCCACCTTCATTTGGAGACCGGTTCGACTTCCGGGACCGTGTAACGAAGAAATTAGCGCTCTGGCTTGACCTTGCTCTGAATAAGCTCTTTCAAGGCATCAACGTCGCGAGGCAATTCAACAACCCTCTGCTCGTGCCCTTCAATATCTGCAAAACGGGGCGGTACCGGTGGGACGAAACCAACGGCCTCGGCAATGGTTTCTTCGAACTTCACGGGAAGCGCAGTCTCCATCACTGCGACGGGACCCTCAAGTTTTTCGCGCAATTGGCGAGCAACCTGCACCCCATCGGCGGTGTGTGGATCCAAGAGGTAGTGCGATTCCTCCCAGGTGCGCCGAATTTGGGCCAGCCGATCTGCGTGAGTGGACGAGGCCGCAAGGAAGCCGAAGTTCTGCTGAAGTTGTGCGAATTCTTCAGTTCCAGAAAGGTCGAAATAACCCTGCGCGGCAATCTGGTTGAAAAGATCGCGCGTGCGGACCGCGTCCCGCCCAAGGAAATCAAAAATGAAACGTTCGAAGTTCGAGGCCTTCGAGATATCCATCGAAGGCGAGGAGGTCGCAAGAGTATCTTCACTGCTTCGAACCCGGTAGACGCCCGTTCGGAAGAACTCCTCAAGAACGTTATTTTCGTTTGTCGCAACGACCAGAGATTCCAGGGGAAGCCCCATTTGGCGGGCAATATGCGCCGCACAGATATTGCCGAAATTACCACTGGGAACGACGACATTGAGGCGCAGGTCAGCCTTGCCTGTCTGAAGGCGAATGCGCAGCCAAGACGCAATGTAATACACAACCTGTGCCAGCAAACGGGCCCAATTGATGGAGTTAACCGCACCGATATGCCACTGCTGTTTGAAGTCAGCATCGATGTTGACGGCTTTAACAAGATCTTGACAGTCATCAAAGACGCCGTCGACTGCGACATTGACGATGTTGTCGTCAAGGAGGGAGAACATCTGTGCGCGCTGGAAGGGAGTCATGCGTCCGGCGGGGGTGAGCATGACGACGCTGAGCCCTAAGCGGCCTCGGAGCGCGTATTCCGCAGCGCTTCCGGTGTCACCCGAGGTTGCGCCAACAATGGTCAGCCAATCACCGCGTCGTCCCAGCTCATATTCGAAGAGCTCACCAAGAAGCTGCATTGCCATGTCTTTAAATGCAGCCGTAGGGCCATTAGACAGGTGGGCAAGCCAGAGGTTTTCTTCTGCGTTCACACACGTAACCGGCACAATTTCGGGGTCCGAAAATACGGGGGTACGGTATGCGCGAGCGCAGATACCTTCAAGATCCTCACGCGGAATGTCATCGATGAAGAGCGACAGTACCTCAGCAGCAAGCGCGGCGTAGCCGTGCTGAGTGAGCACATCCTGCCAACGATTCAGCTGCTCAGCGCTGAGCTGAGGGTATGTTTCGGGCAGGTAGAGCCCACCGTCCGGCGCTAGACCTGCGAGCAAAATATCGCAGAAAGAGGCGGAAGCGGCCTGAGGATCTCTGGTCGAAATGTAACGCACGCTCTCACCCTACCGTGAGCGGGTGGCTCGAGAAGGATGAATCGTTTCATCTGAGACGCTTTGTGGAGAGAAGCAGAAAGTAGACGCAAAAGCCCGCCAGGCGATTTAGGCTACTGGCATGAGTGAAATGTCTTCGCTTCCTTTCCCCTACCGGGTTGGGCAAGCAATTGATGTCCATGCATTTGCAGATCCGCAGTCAGATTTCGGGGAGAAAACGCTGTGGCTTGCATGCCTTGAATGGCCGGGAGAAATCCCTCTTGAAGGGCATTCGGATGGCGATGCTGCCGCACACGCCACCTGCGATGCACTCTTGGCCGCCGCAGGACTGGGAGATCTCGGAACAAATTTTGGAACCGATCGCCCCGAATGGGCAGGAGCGTCAGGGAGGGCATTTCTTGAAGAAGTCCGCCGAATGCTGGCAGATGCCGGTTGGCTCATTGGGAACGTCACGGTTCAAGTCATTGCAAAGCGTCCGCGCATGATGAAACGCCTCGAAGAAGCCTCGCAGGCGATGAGCCAGATTCTTGGGGCCCCCGTCTCTGTTTCGGCAACAACAACTGACGGCCTCGGGTTCACTGGCAGGGGTGAAGGTATCGCTGCAAGTGCTACGGCTCTGATCTATCGCAAATAACAACGCACTTCACGTGAGTTTCACGCGAAAAACAAGGCGGAGCCTAAACTTTCCCCACGCATGCTCGAGAGCTACTTCAGTGAATCCAGGCTTGCCTTTGCCGGGTGAACGAAGAGTGTCATGACCAATCCCAACGCAAGGATCAAGATGATGCCAAGGATTCCCCAGTAGGTGTAGTCGGCACCGGCAGGCGTCCAATTGCGACCAAACGCCAGAAAGATGCCGTACATCGCTGGTGCAAGGAAGGACACTGCACGACCGGTCGTCGCATACAGCCCAAAGACCTCGCCTTCACGTCCCTCGGGGATCATGCGTCCAAGGAAAGATCGTGATGCAGACTGAGTTGGACCCACGAAAACACAGAGGGCCAGACCGAAAGTCCAGAAAATAATCTTTCCGCCATTGTGCAAGAAGAAGACGCTCATGCCCGCAATCACCATGCAGCTCAGCGAGATCACAATAAGGCGCTTCGGACCGATAATGTCGTCCAAGGCACCCATGGCGATAGTGGCGATTCCTGCGACGATATTTGCCGCAATCGCAAAGATAATCACCTCACCAGATGAAAAGCCGAAAGCCGTTCCCGCAAGGATCGCGCCGAAGGTGAATACACCCGCAAGACCATCCCTGAACACGGCGGAGGCAGCAAGGAAGAACAGCGTGTGCGGCGATTCCTTCGCCAGGGACTTCACCGTGCTCCAGAGCTTTCGGTAAGAATCCCACAGAGTTTCATGCTCACCGTGGTGCTCGTCAATATGCCGAGGCTTCACGGGGTGAAGCATCAAAGGCAGTGCAGACAGCAGCATCCACGCTGCAGCAATCACCATCGAGACGCGAATGTGCAATCCATTCGCATGGGTAATGCCAAACCATCCGACCTCGGGACTGATCAGTCCAACGTACAGAATCAGCAGCAAAACAATGCCACCGACATAGCCCGATCCCCATCCCAGACCGGAAATACGGCCCATGTTTTCTTTGGTCGAGAGGTGGTTGAGCATCGCGTTGTAATTGACCGATGCAAATTCGAAGAAAATATTGCCAATACCCAAAAGCGCAATGCCAAGGAAGAGGCCTCCGCGCGGCCCCAAAGGTCCTTCCGGAGCGACAAAGAACATCAGTGCCAGACAAATAACGACCAAGATCGTAAACACTGTTAAGGCAAGACCGCCTTTTCCGCGGCGATCAGCGCGTTGACCGGTAATCGGTGCGAGAAGCGCAATGATGATGCCTGCAGCAAAAAGACCCCACGAAAGGTAATCACTAGCGGTTCCCTTATCGGTGAAAGTCCCATCGCTGGTCAGGTAGACCGAGAAGACGAAAGTCGTTGCAACAGCATTAAATGCTGCCGAACCCCAGTCCCACAAAGCCCATTCAATGACCGGCTTCGTCAGAATCGATGTTTTCTTCTTCTCCGAAGGTGCCATCGATTGGGGGGTCGTCGATTCACTCATGTTCACTCCTTATATGCCTACCACCGTAGGCCTAACAGTGAAACTATCACGGAGAAGCGACGAAAAAGAAAAAATACAAGTAAGGGTCGTCACGCCCGAGCGTCTTCAGCAATGATTGCGCGCGCAAAAACCAGATCGATTGGCGTCGTAATCTTCAATGCTCGACCTTCACCGGCAACAATGCGAACGGGAATTCCCGCCTGCTGAGCAAGCCCGGCATCATCAGTAAGCGCTGTGGCTTCGCTATTCGCCGAGGCCGCTGCACATCGATGCAGCTCACGGATAACTTTCCAGGGGAAACCCTGCGGAGTCTGAACGGAAACCAAACCAGCACGGTCAACCGTCGCATCAACATAGCGCGCGCCCTGCACTTGCCCTGCCGAGGCCTCGGGAACTTCATGGAAGCTCTTCAGCGTATCCGCCACCGCAAGGCCTGGGATCACCGCCTGCTCGCCCGCGCGAAGAGCATCAATCACGCGAGAAACCAGCTGAGGGGAAACCAAAGGGCGGGCTGCATCATGAATCAAGACGGAGCTGTCATCGCTCAAAGCGGCCGCTGTTTGGGCAAGCGCCTCGAGTCCAGCCGCGACGGAAGCCTGCCTAGACAGGGGGGAACCCGGAACAACGCGGACAACATCACGAAACTCAGCAGTATCAAGAAGTGCGCGGAAGTCTTCAAAGCGTTCTGGAGGTGCTGTCACAACAGCACAATCAACGCCACCAGAATGGAGGCTCCTGAGCGCATGCTCAACCAAGGATATTCCGTCGAGCTCAACCAAAGCTTTCGGGCGATCTGAGCCCAAGCGCGTACCCGATCCGGCCGCAGTAATGACCGCGAAAACCTGAGCCGGGGATGTTGAGGTCACTCTTGTTCCGCGTCTTCTTCCGGGAGGTCATCCGCGATTGCGAGGGACTCATCGTAGCCCTCAGCCAAGACCTCGTCGAGGCGCGCAGCCGCAGCGGTCTTATCGATATCGCGGGCAAGTGCAAGTTCAGAGCTGAGGATCTGACGAGCCTTCGTCAGCATGCGCTTCTCACCGGTCGACAGCTTCTTCTGATCATCGCGGCGAGTAAGATCTCGAACAACCTCGGCAACTTTGACGATATCGCCAGTCGCTATCTTCTCTTGGTTGGCTTTGAAACGACGCGACCAGTTTGTGGGCTCTTCAATGTAGGGGGCGCGCAGGACCGAGAGCACCGTCTCCAAACCGTCTTCGTCAACAACGTCACGCACACCGACAAGATCAACGTTTTCGGCGGGTACCTGAATGGTGAGGTCACCCTGGCTTACGCGCAGAGTCAAGTACGTCTTCTCTTCGCCGCGAATAACACGGGTGGAAATTTCCTCAATCTTCGCAGCGCCGTGGTGAGGATAAACAACGGTCTGACCGATCTCAAATGACATAGAAGAAACTCCTGCGCTTCAGCTGAACTGCGGTCTATATTCTATCAGTTCACGTACTTTCTGCGCCTTTGAATGGTGAACAGCTGTGCAAGGATGCGCGTGGGACTAGAAAGCCCTGCCCATCAAACTCACGGTCGATTTTTAGAGGGACCGCTTTCTAGAGGGCCAGCTCGTTCTCAATAAAACACAAACGCGGCGGTCCCGAAATTCGGAACCGCCGCGTCTATTGCAGAAATTACTTACCTTGGTTGGCGACCGCAGCGATCTTCGCCTCGGCCTCGGGATCCAGGTAGGTGCCACCCTTCTTGATGGGCTTGAGGGTCTCCTCGTCGAGCTCGTACACCAGCGGAATGCCGGTGGGGATGTTGACGCCGGCGATATCCTCGTCGGAGATCTCATCCAGGTGCTTGACGATGGCGCGCAGCGAGTTGCCGT
>CALIZH010000211.1 GCA_938028585.1 uncultured Actinomyces sp.
ACTTCTCAAATTCACTCCACGACATCGAGAACTCACCGTGCAAAATCGACCTTTGACCATCTGCTTCATTCACTGCAATGTGAACATGGCAAGTTCAAGATAGCGATGTCTGTGAGGGGATTATGTTCTCCTGACTCAGAAGTGAGAGAGGTTAGTTTTCTAGAGGTAGGTGCTTTTGTCTTTTTCGAAGGCCTCAGTGCTTGTTTCTTCGTGATGAATGAATTGATCTCGTGTCGTGTAGATGGCATGTGGGGTCTCGTTGAGCCAAACGCTGAGGATGTCACGTCGCGTTGTGAAATCAACATTGAAACCTCTGTAGGCGCTAAGCGCGTCGGCAGATCCGAAGTTGATGTGCTCGCTGGGGATGGTGATTTCCTGAAGCTGAGTAAAGTAATCGCCGAGGCGTTTGGCGAGTTGTGTCATTTCAGCAACGTCGCATGCAATGGTGGTGGGTGTTGACTGGTACGGCATGGGTTTTCCTAGTAGTCATCTTGGGGTGGGAGTGTTCGGCCTGGCGGTAGGCGTTTTTTGGCATTGTCGAGCAGATTGGGGTCGGGTGTAAAGCAGAAAATGATGGTTTCTGGCGAGTTGCCCCAGCGTGAAAGAGTGATGCCGGTGAGCTCGAAGGTTCCGGTGCCAGGTATTGTGACAGGCTCTCCTTCAATGAGGTCACCGTTATAACCAGGTAGTGGAGGATCGTATGCCCACCCGCCATCTAGAGTTGTTTTCATTCTGCCGTTTTCAATCCAGGCTCCTGAAAAGACAAAACTCGGATCGATGCTTCCTCGGACTGGGTGGAAGACGGCGTTGGAATGTACTGCTGCGGTTCGACAGGGTTGTGACATGGGTTCCTTCACTTCGTAATGCTGTGTGCATCCGCCAAGTAATAGTGGGATTGTGAGAGTGCTGCTCAGAAGCAGGGCTGTTGGGTGTCTCTTGACCATTACGGAATTTCTCCGATCGTGATGTAACCAAAGTACTTCTCAAATTCACTCCACGACATCGAGAACTCACCGTGCAAAATCGACCTTTGGTGATTTATGCCAGGGTTTCTGCCGTGTGGATTGACGAGTGTTAGAGATGTTTCATTCGCGCTCTTGATCATGTATGAGTGGTGGGCGTAGATCTGGATTGTTTCATTGTTACCATCGATCATTACAGTGGCTGGAATTCGATTGCTATTCCCAAATATCGGTGCGTACACCGTTGCTGTAGTTACGGGCTTTCCCGACTGGAGTGCCTCTACAACTTCTTGGCGTTCCTGCGCATCGTAGTTTAGGCCTGACCCGAAAATGCTCTTGATTGACGCCTCTTGATAATTGACTAAATGGCTTCCACGCCCCGTGACTCGCAGCAGTCCTTGGCCATTGGTGTTGGAAGTGATGCCATCCCCATTGAGAAAGGAACTCTCATTGACGCCCCCGGGTGTGAGCTGGGCATATGCTTTTTCGTAGATGCTGACGATACTGGCGCCATCTCCTGAGTTTGCTCCATTCGCATAGGTCTCACGTACTAATACGAGTGAATAGCTGCCTGGTGAGGGGAGTAGTGGATTGTCATAGATGCGCACCATGTATCCATCTACTTGACCTGAAGAATTGAAATGTTGAGTTACTCCCTTCGCCAGCTGTTCCTGTCCTTTTGGGGTGTTCATAAGTGCAAGAATTGCCGAAATAAAATAGCAGTCACCGATCGTTCCCTGTTGCACTTGATGAAGATTGTAGTTTCCACTCTTCAAAAGGGACAGTTCTGTGTTGATTCGGGAGATATCCGCTTCATCGAGGCGCTGTGTACGCGAGGGGTCATTAGCTGTTCCTACTACGGATGTATCGCGCGAGACAGGTTCGAGCCTCAGTGCCTCACGCAATGCTTGTGACAGAATCTCGGCCGCCCATTTCAAAGATTCAATGCGGACGTAGTAATCGTGGGCGATCGATTCAGATTCGTGCGAAAAGCTCGCGTAGATGACCGGACGCTCTTCCTTCGAGGCAGCCTCATAGATTCGATCCATTTCTGCCAGTCGGGGGAGCAATCGGTTGTGGACGTAGTGTTTGGCGCTTGCGACTTCACGAGCATAGCTGGCGATATCGGATGCAGCTGATTCAAGCCCCTCATACAGGTGCGTGAAACGACATTGTTGTCTATTCGCCGACTCTTCAAAGGCTTCGCGAGAGCGCCCGGCCCATATCGTTGTTTTCTGTATCGTTGTACGGAACTCATCGCCGATAATTTGCACTGCCTCGGCTTGGTCATGAATTTGAGCTGCAAGGTGATCTATTGCAGAAAGATCCCCGGGGACGTCCCCGATGAGTGAAGAGAAAACCCCCATAGCAACCATCCTCCAACCGGTCTTCGTTGACTAGTTCGCACACTAGCGCTTTATGTTCCGCTTTGATGGTGTTTTTAATCAATCGTCATCGAACTGCAATACAAGCCGTAACTGAGGTGCAAGAAGAGCAATTCTGTGTCGCTCGACACAAAAAGCGCTCAAAAAACT
>CALIZH010000212.1 GCA_938028585.1 uncultured Actinomyces sp.
CACGACGGGAGGGGTACTCAACCCCCTGAAAAACACGACCAAGATTGGCCACAACGAACTCCTTCACCAAGAACCGTTGCAACCACCACTAGAACCTAGAATTCTGTGCGCGTGACGGTCAGCCCATTACTTCCCCGAGAGCCTGCGCGGCTGTGGCGGCAGCAGGGACGGTTTGACCGACGGACTGCGAGCCAACGTCACGCATCGTTCGAGTCTTGGCTGTCGCATGGCACCGCTAGTTCGGCTCCTGAAAGTGCGCTAGTATAACGTGTATCAGTTTGAGAGTAGGTGGTGGATCTGTGACAAAGCCGAAATTTGAGCTTCTGGGTCAGATTGTCGCCGCATCCCAACGTGGGCTCATGTCTGCGTTTGAATTCGCGCTTGACTCAAGCGGAGTGACCGATTTCCCAAGCAGAGGTCAGGAAACCAGCTTCGGTGGGTACGAGGATCATCTGTCAAGTATCTATGAATTGGCTCGCAGCGTCTTGCCAGTATCAGGTGAGGTTGTGATTATCGCGGGAACTCAGACTCCACCGCGAAGTCAGCAGTTCTCGCTCCCGGGGGCCACCTTGGTGCTTCATGATCTCCGGGAGCGATCTTTAATGGACTATGCTGCTGGAGTTGCTCGCGGGTTCTTTGCGATGGAGAATGTGGATTTCGAAGCGACAGACCATCATCTTATGGTACTGGAGGCCTCTATCGCGACGCATTGCGGCGCCACTTATTCACGCGAATTATCAAAGGCGCGGCGAACCGCGATTGCCCGATTGAACGGTAACTTCCAAGCATGCATTGCCCAGTGGAATTTGGCGACTCTGATGGAAAGGTGGCCACGGAATGACCACTTCGGAGAGGATTTTCCAGGCAGCGCTCTCAGGATCGCAAACGATACATTGATTGCTTTTCATGAGATGGCCCATCTGGCTGATGTTGATGATTTGTCTCATGACGAAATCCAACAGTCACGATCCTTTATTTTAGCTTTGCTGGACTGGATCGAATTGCCCTCGAGCATGCAGGAACTCCCAGAGAGAATTCGTCGAGCATCCTTTGAAGGGTCGAATCGTAAGGAAGCCGCTATCGATGCGCTTGCTCTCGGGGCGCTCGAACGTCTCTTCTACGCAACGGATCCAGCGTGGAGTGAGGCCGCTGCGTCCGTTTCTGCTGTATGTTGCCTCGGCTTCTCCGCCACACTTGCACAGGCGATTGCTGCGACTGGCGGCAAACTAGACCAAGCCGATATTCTGGACATCTCAGCAGACTCTGCTCTTCGCCTCGGAGTTGGCCTGTCGCGAATATGGAGTCAATCCCCCCTGGGTGATTCGGAAGTGCCGCCACTCGGACCTACATTGCCGGGCTCTCTTCCTTTCGGAGATGCTTTGCGGGTTTGGTTATCTGTCGTGCATCAATTGACCCAGATTGTCGTCCGTGCGGGCAAAGGGGTGTTGTTCCCAGCTGTGCCGATCCCTGGGTCCTCCTTGGAACCTTGGTGGTGGTATGACGAAGATCGAGAATACTTCTTTCAAGAATATTCTGAAGAGAATCCAGAGATTCTCGAGGCGCGCGCAGACGCGATCCTTCAACGCATCTGGGAGGCTAACGCAGATTCGCGAATGGGGTCAAACTTCACCGTACGAGAAGATCGAGAGAAGTTGCTCACAATGTCCCTTTTACCTTGGCCTAAGGAGGACTGATGTTCATCATATCAACGGATGCCCCACTTGACGAAGTTCGGGGCATATCTGACAGTCAACCTGACGAACTTTCGGGCCAAAGCTACGCTCACTTTCTCGCGACAGACTCACTTCTTGGTGATCCTCAAACAATCATCGCGATCGCGACTCTCGCCGGACATACCCTACTCTTCGCCCGATCAATTTGCTTGGCACTCATTCGGCGAAACCGACATGTCTACATCAAATACGGCGAAATTGAATTGAGCGCTGAGTCTGCGGCGGATATGGAAAAGATCATTTCGAAATTGGGTAGTTTGGTGCCTGAGACATCTGCCGAGGGCCCGGACGCGCAAGAGCCTCGTGATCAGGAGTCGCCCACAATTCCTGAACTTGCAACGCCCTCGGCAACCATTAACTCGGATGTGAAGCCTGCCAAGTCAGAGACCAACTGACGAGCGGCGGGTTGGTTACATCTGGTGCCGCTTCCCGGAAGACATCCTGCCGTAGAAGCGCGGGATGGGCGAGAGTCCGGGTGCTTTGCACTAGGCTGGCTTGGCTTGGATCCAGCCGAGGTCTTCACCTACGGCAGCGAACGTGGCGAGCCTGAATGCGGAGCGATCGCGCCCATGAATGGGGTATCCCGGGACTGCTCTGGCCGTGGTCGACCCAGGTGACTCCCTCTAGGTTCTAGTGGTGGTTGCAACGGATCTTGGCGAAGGAGTTCGTTGTGGCTGGTGTTGGTCGTGTTTTTCGGCTCTTCAGAGTTGGGTGTGGGTGGAGGCGTCTAAGCCTCCTGCGATGAGGAGCATTCGGAGTTTGTAGTTGGTGGGGTTGCGGTAGCCT
>CALIZH010000213.1 GCA_938028585.1 uncultured Actinomyces sp.
CCGAGGCCACGGCTCGCTCGATTTGGGAAGAAATCAACCTCCCGAACCTCTTGGAGAACATTGCCCCAACCCGCGAGCGCGCAACGATGGTCTTTACGAAGGGCTCAGATCACCGCGTCGAATCACTCAGGCTGAGAAGGTGACCTCGAGTCCGATTGCGTAGCGCAGATCCGTCTGTGGAATCACGAGGCGTGTTGAGCCTTCACGATTCTCAACGACGACGGGTTCAGCGCTTCCAAGGATTCGCGCCTGGGAAACTTTCCCGGGGACCTCAAGCCACGTTGACGCAAGGCCAGAAGGGCTAAAAGTCGCCTCTTCAAGGGAAAGTTCTGCGGCCTCGTCAGCGGGCGCAGCCGGGGGCATCCCAAAGAAGAAGACTCGCTGGCCATCGTCTTTGGGCCGCGTCGCGTACCACGACCATCCTTCTTCTCCCGACACTTGGTCGATGTTCGTCCACGGACGAGTTGAGTAGATCCCCTCGCCGTTGACCTCCAAGAACCTACCAAGCTCCTCGAGGCCTCGCCCAATCCAACTCGACATGCGCCCTTGAGCATCGGGGCCGATCCCGATCAAGTAGTTGCCGCCTCGAGACACAATCGCCAAAAGATTGGAGATGATGTGGCGCATGGGCTTGATCGGTTCCTCGGGGCGCATCGAACACCACCCGCGAGTCATGGTGATGCATGATTCCCAAGGATAGAGTCGGATATCCTCGGGGACCTCCTGCTCGGGAGTTCGGTAGTTCTCGTTCACCCCGTGAACCTCACGATCCACGACCAAAATATCGGGTTGGAGCCCGCGGGCGTGCTCGGCTATCTGATCAATATCGATCGGCTCATCGGGTTCGCGAACCCATCCTGCATCGAGCCACAGCACATTGACCTTGCCATAGTTGCGCAGCAGCTCATCGATCTGATTGTGGGTGTAACGAACGAAGGAATCCCACTTTGCAGGATGCGTCTCGATATCGAAGTTGTGATAGCGGTCAGTGATCGTGCGTGCGCGATCCCAATATCCCGGATGGTTCCAATCCGCCTTCGAGAAATAAACGCCTGTCTCCATGTTGTGTGCACGGAAAGCATCGAACATCTCGCGGACAATATCGCGTCCCAGCCCCGCTTCTTCACTGGTCGACTTAAAGTTCGAGAAATCGGTGTCGTACATGGCGTAGCCATCGTGGTGCTTTGTCGTAAAGACCAGATAGCGCATTCCCGCCTTTGCGCACGCTGATGCCCATTCCTCGGCGTTAAAGTCTTCTCCGGTAAAGCTGCGAGCCTGATCGCAATACCAGGAGTGGTATTCCTCGTCGCTCCCCGTCCAATCTTCAGGCGGATCTGTGAAGCCACCCAAACGCTGGCGGTGCAGTGACCACGAACCATCCTGTCCAATGTGAGAGAAGATTCCCCAGTGGATGATGACACCGACCTTGTGGTCCCTCCACTTTTCTAGGGCGGCGAGGGTGCGCGGGTCTGAGGGCCAGATATATCCGGGATCTGGATATTGACGCAGAGCACCTGCGGCCTCTAGCGCGTCGGGGGCAAAATCTTCACTCAGTTCGTCACTCATGAGTTATGCCTTAAAGGTCTAGAACTTCAAACCGCCGTCTTCAATCCCGCGGAAGAAGTACTTCTGCGAGAAAGCAAAGACTAGGACAACCGGAACCAATGCCACAACAGCACCGGCCAAGACCAATTGGTACGTCGTTCCCTGAGCGGAATTTTGAATTGCCGTCAGTTCAAGCATCAAGGTGTGCTTATCGTTATCGACCAGCATGAGCAACGGGAAGAGGAAGTCAGACCAAGCGCCGATGAAGGATGTCAGACCAACAACCGTGAGAGTTCCACGCACCTGAGGGAGGAAGATCCTCCAGAAACGCGACCATTCACCCGCACCATCAATCAGTGCTGCATCTTCAATTTCTTCTGGAATTCCAAGGAAAGCTGCGCGCATCATGAGGATCTGGAAGGGGCCAATCATGGCGACCATCCACACACTGGTGAGCGTCTTGTATGTCCCGATCGACACCATCATCGAGTACAGGGACAACATGATCGATTCGAAGGGGAAAATCATTGCCGAGAGGACAACGAAGTACATAATGTTGCGGCCGGTCCACCCACGCCGCGAAAGCATGTAGCCGCCCAAACAGGACAAGATGATGTTTGAAACGACCGTCAGTGTGGCAACGATGACCGAGTTGCCGATTGCACGCAGGATCGCGGTTTGTTTGAACAGCGTCGCGAAAGCTGCCAATGACCAATGTTGCGGGAAGATCGTTGCGCCCTGGCCGAAGACAGACTCTCCCGGCGCTTTGAATGCTGCAAGGAGAGGAAGCAGAAGCGGGCCGACCATGAGGATTGCAACGACGACCAGCGTGATGTAGCGCAGAACGAGGCGAGAACCCTTGATCTGGCGTGATGCCACATTTCGTGACTGATTTTCAAGTTTGCGAGCCTTACGCCACTGCGCGAATTTCGACGAGGACGTGGCTGTGCTAGTTGCAGATGCGGTGCTCATTGATCTTCAGCCTTCCTCTGGAGCTTCTGGGAGGCAATGATGAATCCGAAGGTGATGAGGAAGAGGCATACCGAGGCGGCATCGCCCTTGCCTAGAGAGCCATACGTTGGATCGGTCCAATCTCGGATGTACATGGTCAAGGTCTTTGTCGGGGAGGCACTTCCACCAAGGAGGTAGACCTCGGTGAAGATCTTGAGGCATCCAATGGTTGTGAGTGTCGCGACCAAGAACATCATGACTTTGACGCCCGGAACAGTGACGGTGAAGAAACGACGGACACTTCCCGCCCCGTCGAGTTCTGCAGCCTCGTAGAGGGACTTATCGACGTTCGCAAGAGCGGACAAGTAGAGAATCATGTAGTAGGGCAAGCCCTGCCACAAGGTAATGAGCATCGCGCAAAAGAGGATGAGCCATTGGTTCGAAAGGAATGGGACCGCATCCATTCCCCATGAGGTCAAGAGGTTGTTTACTGGTCCTCTTTCATTGAGCAGGTAGCGCCAAGCCAAGGAAATGACGACGAGCGAAGAAACCGCAGGCAGGTAGTAGAGCGCGCGGAAGAATCCGATGCCCGGAACATATGACTTGACTAGGAGAGCAAGGAGAAGAGGGAGAAGCACCATTAGAGGGACAACGCAGACCGCGTAGATCAGCGAGTTACGAAGAGAACCCCAGAATTCCGGATCGTTCAGAACGTAGGTATAGTTCTCGATCCCAATGAAGGGACCAATCTTTCGCAGCGGTTTTGTTTTTGTGAAAGAGACGAAAACCGTTGTGATGAAGGGATAGATATAGAAAGTAATAATC
>CALIZH010000214.1 GCA_938028585.1 uncultured Actinomyces sp.
GACGCCCCTTCGCATTGGAGCGAACCCACTCGAGTTCTTCCTTCAGGCGCTTGGCAAGCTTGGCATCCTTCTGCCCCTGAATCTGAAGACGCTTTTCCTTCGTCTCCAAGTAAGTAGAGTAGTTGCCTTCGTAGGGGTACAGGTGACCACGGTCAACCTCAGCAATCCACTGTGCAACGTGGTCGAGGAAGTAGCGATCGTGGGTCACAGCGATCACTGCGCCCGGGTAGGTCGACAGATGCTTTTCCAGCCAAAGAACTGACTCAGCATCAAGGTGGTTTGTCGGTTCGTCAAGAAGCAGAAGATCGGGTGCCTCGATGAGCAAGCGACACAAAGCTACTCGGCGTCGTTCACCACCGGAAAGGACATTGACAAGCTGATCCGGCGGTGGGCAGCGCAATGCATCCATCGCTTGCTCGAGCTGTGAGTCGATATCCCACGCATTGAGAGCATCAATCTCTGTTTGAAGCTTGCCCATCTCTTCCATGAGAGCATCGAAATCGGCGTCAGGATTGGCCATCTCTTCAGAGATTTCATTGAAACGGGCGAGCTTGGCAAATGTATCAGCCGCACCCATACGCACGTTCTCAAGAACGGTCTTGGAATCATCCAATTCGGGCTCCTGCATGAGGATTCCGACGGTGTAACCGGGGCTCAGGCGCGCCTCGCCATTACTGGGCTCATCCAAGCCAGCCATAATTTTGAGGATCGAGGACTTGCCGGCACCGTTAGGTCCGACCATACCGATCTTCGCACCCGGGTAGAAAGCCATGGTGACATCGTCAAGGATGACTTTGTCACCAATGGCTTTACGAGCCTTAATCATTTGGTAGATGAACTCCGCCATGGATTCTCCGTTCAGGATCACGTGACATAACGCCGACTATGCGGCAGACCCCTTAATGCTAAGGCACGGCGCATGTTTTTGACATCTACGAGGACTATGCCGCATCACTTTCATCTGCTGATTGCGGACTGCCCTCCCAACGATCATGAGTCAGATCAGCGTCTTGCGTCAGAACATGTTGGCTTTCAGAAGAAACCTGTTCGGATTCTCCCGCGTCCGCCGCGAACTCTTCTGCCGGGGCAGTTGAAGACTCTGCGACATTGTTACTTGGATGTTGAGGTTTGAGCGCGACAGCCGGACCAAACACCAAATCGATTCCCATAAAACTGGCGTTAATGACCAATTCGCTTCGTACCTGCTGGTCTGGACCTAACCATCCGCGAGCACTGGGGCGCCCACAGACAATCACGGGAGTCCCCTTCTGGACACTTCGCGCAATATTTTGCGCTAAACGATCCCATACACACACTGTGTACCACTTCGGCTCACGCTCTTCGTATTGGCCCGCATCCGTGATGCGCCACTGCGGAGCAGCCATTCTAAAGCGCAAACCTTTAGTTCCGTTTTGCGCACTCATACTGCTCAGATCCGAGCCGATCCGACCGCGAAGAACAACGCTTCCTTGGTTATCCATTATTTGTCCTTTCCTTGAAAACCCCAACATGGGGATGTACCCACTGTGCAGGGGAAAAGGACCTAAAGAAAGACCGGTAGCAGCGTCTGTGGAAAACGCCGATACCGGTACATTCTGTGGATAACTATGGTGATTAGTTCTCTTCTTCGCCGATCTTTGGAATACCAAGTTCAACCACTTCGCGTGCTACCTCACGGGCTTGTTCGCGAGTAATTGGCTCATGTGGGAAAAGAACTCGGCGATAGTATTCGAGTTCTTGAATTGACTCAAGAATGTCTGCCAAGGCGCGGTGCCCGCCGTGCTTAACGGGAGCTTCCTCAAAAGCCTTGCGGTACCAGCGCTTAGCCAATTCCTTAATCGAGGAAACATCAACCAGACGGTAGTGAAGGTGGTCAATCACCAAGGGCATATTGGCTTCAAGGAACATCTTGTCTGTCCCCACTGAGTTTCCTGCAAGCAGCGCCTTTTTCGGGGTGGGGACAAAACGTCGGATATAGTCAAGAACCTGCTGCTGAGCATCTTTCATAGTGGTACCGGAAGGCAGCTCATCCAAGAGGCCGGATGACGTGTGCATCTGGCGAACAAAATCATTCATTCCCTCCAAGGCTTCAGCCGGAGGGGTAATCAAGACGTCAATACCGGGATCGACAATATTGAGATCCGCATCGGTAATCACAACCGCTACTTCGATCAAAGCATCACGAGTGACGTCCAATCCGGTCATCTCGCAATCGATCCATACCAATGGTTCTTTCAAATCACTCACAGCTTTAAGTGTAAGCGCATGAATAGGATTTCACTGTCTGGCTTCTCAAAGTCCACGCCGGTTCACTGAGCTACGATAAACCTGACTACGACACTAGGAGTACGCATGACAACGGACCAGTTCCCACTCTCTCCCGATCTCATCGCTCAGGCTTCAGACATTTTGAGTGAGGTCGTTGAGAAAACCCCGGTCATGCTTTCAGAGCGACTCAGTGACCTTATTGGCGTACCGGTCTACCTCAAGCGCGAGGATATGCAAAAGTGCCGTTCTTTTAAGGTACGCGGTGCCTATTTCCGAATGAGCACCCTGAGCGAAGAAGAACGTCGCAGAGGTGTTGTCTGCGCATCCGCAGGTAACCACGCGCAAGGCTTGGCCTACGCGTGCGCACAGCTCAAGGTGCGAGGCACCATCTACCTTCCCTCGAACACGCCCAAGCAGAAGCGCCAGCGCATTGAAACCATTGGCGGCGACTGGGTGGAGCAGGTCATTGTCGATGGAACATTCGACCGTGCCAATGCACAGGCCCAAGAGGCCGCGCGTCATTCGGGACGCACCTACGTGCATCCCTACGATGATCCCTGCACCATCGCCGGTCAGGGCACAATCGCTGTTGAATTGGAAGAGCAGGTGCTTTCCGAGGCCGCGGCAGTTTTGGTCCCAGTTGGCGGCGGCGGCTTACTCTCGGGAATCGCAACGTGGATCCGTTCTCGTTTCCCCGATATCAAGATCTACGGTGTGGAGCCCACAGGAGCCGCTTCCATGGCTGCAGCAATGGAAGCGGATCAGATTGTTTCCTTGCCCTCTGTTGATCCCTTCGTTGACGGAACCGCCGTCGGGCGTGCTGGCGAACTTCCCTACTCGATTGTTAAGGAGCTGGTCGACGACATCTTGGTCGTTCCCGAAGGCGCTGTCTGTACAGAGATGCTTGATTTGTACCATTCAGACGGTGTGATCGCGGAACCGGCAGGCGCTTTGGCCTCTGCTGCGGCACGCATGTATTTCTCCGATCCGGAGCAGCGCAATGAACTGCTTGGAGGAAAAGAAGGAGCGATTGTCGCCATTGTTTCCGGTGGAAACAACGATATGACGCGCTACGCGGAAATCATGGAACGCTCACTGCGACACGAAGGTCTGCGTCACTACTTCCTGGTCACCTTCCCTCAACAGCCCGGTGCGCTTCGCAGCTTCCTCGAAGATGTTTTGGGGCCTGGAGACGATATCGTGCACTTCGAGTACACGAAGAAAAACAACCGCGATTCTGGACCGGCATTGGTCGGCATCGACTTGGCCGATCGAGAGGATATTACGGGGCTGCGTGCACGCATGGAGGCTTCTCCCCTCCATGTTGAAGAACTGCGTCCCGACTCTGAAATCTATCGTTTGGTGATCTAAGCACATCACCCTGGGCACCCGGCAGGATCTTAGGGAAACACCCTCCTGTCCGGGTGTTTTTATGCTGCAAGGGTATGGACTCGAGTATTGCTGACGCGGACGTTGGGAGTCGAGTTGAAACGGTAGCCATGGCCGCGCAAAGTCGAGATGAGATCGGCCTCGGGGAGCTTAGCGCGAAGGCGACGGATGTGCGCATCGATAGTGCGAGTTTGGGATTCGAGGCCTTCCCCGTACCACACCGATTCCAGCAGTTCTTCTCGGGAAACGATCTCATCGGCATGTCCAGCAAGGTAGGCCAAGAGTTCGTATTCCCTGTTGGAGAGCTTGACCGAATTCCCGTAAACCTCCAGGCGGCGGTGATCAAGATCGATATGAGTCGATGCCGGTGAGAGCTTCAGTCCTGCCAAGATATCGAGGAATTCTTCGAAAGAAGTGGAAGCAGAAGAAGTGACAGTTTCAGGGGTGTAAACAAGAGCCATGATGTATCCAAACTATTTTGGTACCGCACACACCACAGTCAGCGTGGTTCCTTAAGCGGTAGCGATTGACGGGTTGAAAGGTCAATCACATACACATTCGCGAGCACATGGAGCCGCACATGGGGCGGCAGATCATGGTCGCGTAAAAAGTCATGGCTTCAGTCTATCGAATGATACAGATGTGTCAAAACGAAAGAATGTGAGGGTGGAAACACGGGAATCAAACCCGCATTTCCACCCTCACACAAAGAGCGAGCTACTCAGTTCGCAAGCTGCTGACGAACAATCCGAGTCGCCTCAACAAGGTTCTTCAAGGACTCTTCGGTCTCCGCATAGCCTCGGGTCTTCAAGCCACAGTCTGGGTTCGACCACAAGTTACGCAGCTCAATCGAATCAGCAGCCAAGGTCAAAAGCTCCGTGAGCTCTTCAACCGAAGGCACGCGCGGCGAGTGGATATCCCAGACACCGGGGCCAACGCCATGGCTAAACCCTTGTTCTGCAAGCTCAGGAAGAACTTCCATGCGTGAGCGGGCAGCTTCAATTGAGGTGACATCCGCATCCAGTCCCAAGATCGCATCAAGAATCTGGCCGAACTCCGAGTAGCACAGGTGAGTGTGAATCTGAGTATCGGGACGCACTCCAGCAGTCGCTAGACGGAAGGAGTCCACAGCCCACTTGAGGTAATCAGCGTGACGAGCCTGATCCAAAGGAAGCAGCTCGCGCAGTGCTGGCTCATCAACCTGAACAACAGCAATTCCGGCGTCCTGAAGATCAGTAACCTCGTCGCGCAGAGCCAGACCGATCTGATCGGCAACCTCAGCCAAAGGCAGATCATTGCGCGGGAAGGACCAAGCGATGATGGTGACAGGGCCAGTCAGCATGCCCTTAACCGGGTGATCAGTCAGCGACTGCGCGTAACGTGCCCATTCAACAGTCATCGCGTGAGGACGGACAACATCGCCCCACAGAATCGACGGACGGGTGCAACGCGAACCATAAGACTGGACCCAACCATTCTTCGTCGCAGCGAAACCTTCAAGCTGTTCAGCAAAGTACTGAACCATATCGTTGCGCTCTGCTTCACCGTGGACTAGAACATCCAGACCAAGGTTTTCCTGAAGGCGAATCACTGATTCAATCTCTTCACGCATACGCTGCGCGTAGTCTTCGTCAGAGAGCTCGCCCTTGGCCCAAGCGGCACGGGCGCGACGAATTTCCTTCGTCTGAGGGAAGGAACCAATGGTGGTGGTCGGAATGAGGGGCAGACCAAGACGCTCACGCTGAAGCTCATCGCGGACTGCAAAGTCTTCACGCTCACGATCGGCCTCGGTCAAGCGCGCAACGCGCTCACGCAACTCGGGGCGAACCACGCCGGGTGCGGCAGCGCGCTGAGCCAGAACCTCACGGGTCGCTTCAACGGCCTCGGAAATGGAATCCCAACCGTTGTTCACACCGCGAGCGAGGGTGACAACCTCCCCGACCTTCTGGTCTGCGAAGGCAAGCCATGCGTGAAGGTTCGCATCGAGCACAGGATCATCCCACTTCTCCAGTGCGGTGTCATGGGGAACGTGCTGCAAGGAGGTCGAGGTCGAAACGGCGAGCGATGCCGGGTTCAAGGCCTTGGCTGCATCAAGACGAGCGATCGCGCTATCCAAATCGGTTCGCCAGATGTTACGACCATCAACAACGCCAGCAACCAGAGTGACCTTGGACAGGTCAACTGAGCCGGCCTCGGGAAGAGAACCGCGGCACAGATCCAGTCCCAGGGCCTCGATGCCGGTAGAGGCAAGAGAGGCTGCAGCCTGTGCGCCATCGCCATAACCGATCGCAGCAAAGATCGCGGGACGCTTCTCCAGCTTGGCAAGAGCAGCGAAAACGCGAGTCGAGTACTCAATGAGAGTTGCGCGCTCAACGTGGAGGTTATCGGAGGCAAGTGCGTGCTCGTCAATCTGAACCCAGGGCGCTCCTGCCTCGGCAAGCTTGGCAAGAACCTCGGCGTAGGCTGCAACAACGTCGTCAAGGCGTTCGAAGGGGTTGTAATCCGGAGTCGCCTCGTCAGCCTTCGCGACGGCAAGGAACGTCACGGGACCAACGAGTACCGGGCGAACGATGGTGCCCTCTTCCTTTGCAGAGACGAAGCGATCGACAATGGTGTGATCAGCGAAAGAAATCGGCGTATCGGGGCCAATTTCGGGAACCAAGTGGTGGTAGTTCGTATCGAACCACTTGGTCATCTCCAGCGGTGCAACCTGCGCATTGCCGCGAGCCAGGGCGAAGTGCAGATCCAGGCCTTCGAAGGAACGGTAGCGCTCGGGAACCGCGCCCAGAAGAGTGATCGCATCCAGAACCTGGTCGTAGAGTGCGAAAGTTTCGGGGATCGACGCATCATCTTTGCCGAGGCCAAGCTCGACGAGGCGGTCATGAGTCGTCTTGCGGAGCTGGGCTTCCGTCGCGCGGAGCTCATCGGCGGAGATTCGGCCCGCCCAGTAGGCTTCGAGCGCCTTCTTCAGCTCGCGGCCACGACCGATGCGCGGGTAACCCAGGATGGTCGCCGTAGGGAATTGAGTCATTTACTTATCCTTTGTCATCGTGAAATGGACGGGTCAACACTGGCTTGCAGAAACAAGGCCTGCAGCATCGAGCACATCGAGTGCAGGAGCCGCTTTATTGAAGGTATACATGTGGATTCCGGGAGCACCCGAATCATGCAGGTCGCGAGCAAGACGACCTCCGATTTCGACTCCCATGGAATACATTTCTTGTGGCGAGGAGGCCGACTCGAGCTTGCGACGAAGGTATTCGGGGAATACAACTCCGGTCAGTTCGGTCATGCGGTTTACTCGCCGAATATCGGTTGGCGGCAAAATTCCCGGGACGATAGGAATCGTCACACCGTTGGAACGCGCCTTCTCGAGGAAGTTCACATAGGTGTCGGCTTCCCAGAAAAGCTGAGTGATCGCGAAGGATGCGCCTGCAGATTGCTTCACCAAAAGGCGCTCAACCTCCTGGGTCGGTGAAGTTCCGGCAGCGGGATTACCCGCGGGGAATGTGGCAACCGCAATCGTCAAAGGCTTGAAGGCAGCGCGCAAAGCAGCACCGGGATACTGCGCACAACGAGCAGCCTCAATCGAACGAATCAAGGTCACAAGCTCAGTTGCCGAGGACACTCCCCCGGGAGAGGGCTGCCAATCTGGACGCCCCACCGGCGGATCGCCACGAAGAGCAAGGAAGGTTCGAACACCTGCATTGAGATAATCGGTGACGACTTCGCTCACTTCACTGGGAGTCGTTCCCACACAGGTAAGGTGAGCGATTGGTTGAACCGGGCTGTCCTTCACAAGCTTACGAACAACGCCTCGCGCACTGTGGCGATCCTGACCTGCAGCACCATAGGTCACCGAAAGAAAATCGGGAGAGACTGACAGCAAGCGCTCAACGGTTTGCCAAAACGGCTTAACGAGGCTCTCTTTGCGAGGCGGCATGACCTCGAAAGACAGGGTGGTCAGATCAGAAGAACAGTCAGAAGGCTGAGACATACATTTCCTTGAAAGATTGGCGCTATACGCGCCCCGGCAGCTGATTACGGTTCAGCTGCACATTCGTGAGCGAATCGATCCCACGGGGCCTCCAAGGCCAGACATTCTTTCAAGCATGAAGCCATTATCTAGTGTTTCCCACGTTTGCGCACACGCGGCCCACAACTTGGGAAAGTGTGACGGGCGACGACATGTACACTATGAAGGTCTGATCGCACTGCGACAGGCGTGCCTCCGTAGCTCAATGGATAGAGCAAGGGCCTTCTAATCCCGAGGTTGCAGGTT
>CALIZH010000215.1 GCA_938028585.1 uncultured Actinomyces sp.
TTGGCTGCTCGTCTTGCTCGCGCAAATCCTTGTCGCTGAGATCAATCGCCGATGGAACTGGACGATCTTTGCTGTGTGGACGGTTGGCGGCATTCTGCTCATGCCCTATGCGTGGATCCACGGGACTCCCATGGTTGGCTGGTTCCCCTTCGGTAAGTACGCGATCATGATCCTGACCGCGACCATGACCGGAACTGTCTTGGTTTACGCCAAACGCAACCCGGATAAGGCGCATAAATACGCGATTTGGTTGGGCGTGGCACTGTGGATCGGCTTGGCCGTCAACATCATGGAGGCGAACATCCGCGACCTTACGATCTACTTCAATGCTGATACTTACTATTCGTGCGGCGCCGACTGGCAGTGCCTGAAGTCTGTCAATGACTCCCATACGATCGATATGATCGCGGGCCTACCCGAGGCTCGAGGCGTCAGCGCAGAGCTTCACTCAATGCAGTGGTATCAGGAAGTTGCGGCGAACCTGTCTTCTCGCCATGTTGGCATTGATCCTGAAACTGGATTCCGTACGATCGGCGGCTACTGGAACCTGCTCTCCGCGCTGGCTGGCCTGCTTAATATCATCACGATCACCGGCCTTGGGAAAATCATCGCGACCTCCCCGGGAAAGCAGAAGGTCCGCGGGCTGATCTGGGTGGATATGGTGTGGCCGTGGGTGATTGCCTACGACCTGTGGAACCACGCGTTCCTCTACAATTCGCTGGCTGACTACACGTGGTACTGCACGCTTGCGCTGCTGCTGGCGTGCACGATCCCCGCGTTTACGTGGGCGAAGGGACAGTGGATCTGGTTCCGCTGCTTCACGCTGGTTTTTTGGATTTCGATGAATACTTTGCTTCCCGAGGTCTTGGTGCCGCCTTCGGACATCTTCAACTTTGCGACCATGGACCCGCGAGCGAACATCGTGTGTGCGGTGGTTGCCTTGGTGGCGAACGTGATGCTCTTTGCCTACTGGCTCTACAAGATTGTGGTGTTTAAGCGCAATCCGATCACCGGAGTTTTGTACTGCGAGCTGGGGGAGTTCCGCACGATTGTTCGCGAGCACTGTGATGATAAGGACAAGTACTTCCTGGTCGACGGAATTTCGCAGACTCCTGAAGAACTTGGTTTTGAGCCCTCGTCCAATACTGCGCCTGCCGATGGGTACGCGTCGTGGATGCCGTGGTGGAAGGGCGAGGATCGGCGGTATCCCACGAAGCGTAGTTAGTGCATTGTTCCAGTAGAATCGCACTACCTGTTTTCGATGTGAGTGATAAGAGGCAATATGAGCCAGGAGAAAGAACCTTTGTTCTCCGAAGAAGCCGCGCATGGCTATCAGGAAGATGAACTTCTTGACGCTCCCGTTTTTGAAGGTGAACTCATCGAAGACGATGAAAATGACCCGCTGCTTTCTGAACTCTCAACGGAGGAGGGGCAAGAGGCCTCGGTCTATGCGGTCTTCTTTTTGAAGAAGCTCGTGCGCATTCGGGGAGTGCGGATCTCTCGTGAAGACTTCCTGCGCCAAGAGCTTCAGAAAGCCCACTTGAGTGAGTCGCAGATTGAAGAGGCTATTGCCAGTGATCCGATCTCAGCGGGAATTTCTCAGAAGCGTTTGGACAAATTGGCCAATGACGCGATTTCTTATGAGACGAAAAAATCTACCGCGCTTTCATTTGTTGCTGGTATTCCGGGTGGACTCGCGATGCTGGGAACTGTGCCCGCTGACTTGGGGCAGTATTACGTTCACTCGCTTCGGATCATGCAAAAGCTTGCGTATTTGTATGGATGGAAAGAATTCCTGACTGATCCAGAAGATGTTGATGATGAGACCATTGCACAGATGGGCCTCTTCTTTGGCGTCATGCTGGGAGTTGCCGGAGCTGCTGAGTCAATGCGGGATTTTGCTCGGATGATCGTTGCTCCTGCCATTGAAAAGCGAGTTGCGCGCAAGGCCTTGATGAAGGGGACCTGGTATCCGGTCGTCAGGAAATCGCTCAAGGTCATCGGAATTTCCGTGACGAAGCAGGGCTTCACCAAAACAATGTCGAAGATCCTCCCGCTTATTGGCGGAGTGATTTCGGGTGGCATGACCTTCGTTTCGCTTCAAACTCAGGCCAATCGACTCAAACAGCACCTGCGTCAGCTCCCGCCTCCGGGTGCTGACGCTGAGGGCTGAGAAAACAGTAGAATATTGGCTCTTTCTTTCTCCCAATGAGTGTGTCCCGGTTGGGGAAAACTTTTACCTTGGAGTTTTCTAAGAAGAAGATGGAAAAAAATTAAAACGGTTCGTTGGTGCAAGTGCCCTTCATATTCTGAATACGACGACGGATGGAGGGCGATGAAGCCATGGACCAAACAAAAGAACACATCTTGATAAGGTCGAACGGTAGTCAAAATTTTTTCGACCGGACCGACGATGTTGTCCGTTGGGAAGATCGTGGTGACTATATTGAAGTGTTCTATATGGGTGTCCATGCCGTGGTTCCTCCCAGCAGCGGATACAAGTATCGTCGCGAGAACGTTCGTATCTATACCCAGATCAGTGAACATGACATTCATCCTCTTGATGAGGTCAAAGTTGACGGAGCAATCTGGACAAACGTCACCAAGATCTGGGTTTTGAGTTGGGAGGGGACGCCGTCCCAAGTTCGATACACAATTGCCTGTATAAACAAGAACGGTGAAATAAAGCTGCATCGCAGGGCCGCGGGGCAGTTAGATGTTCGTGAAGCGAGCGCTGCGCAGATTAAGTCGCAACTAGTCATTGATTATGTGTGCGAAGAAGTATTCGACTATGCGCACAGGCAAGGTGCTGAACTTTGCATCAATGACAAAGGTTATGAAGAGTGGTTTGGGGAGGGCGAGGCGGGGATAGCTGCGCAGCTCGCGACGATTTGGCAGTGGCTACCTCGTGCTCCAAAGGGATCTGCGCTCGAGGCGTTCCTGAGCGGGAATTGTGATGCAACTACAGGTGCTTCTGCCGAGGTCGTCATGCCTTTCCGTTCTAATTTTGATCAACGGCTGGCTATCAAGTCTGCTCTGAGGCATCAGATTTCGATTATTGATGGACCTCCGGGAACAGGCAAAACGCAAACAATCTTGAACCTCATTGCAACGCTTATATGGCAGGGGAAAAGAGTAGGGATTGTAGCGGGAGCTAATTCTGCGGTACAGAATGTCGTCGACAAGCTCACTGAGGAAGGGTATGGCTTCCTTCTCGCAAACCTGGGAAATCGAGAGCATGTTGACCAGTTTTGGGAAGATCAGGAAAAGCTGCAGAAATTGGAAGAGGAGTGGCGTTCAGCTGTGCTTTCTGATGTAGACACGACGCTACTACCAATGTTCAGAGAACGCCTACGCCAAACTGAAAATTCTTTAGTGTCATCGTGGGTCAGTTCACGAGAAATTCCGCGTTTGCGCGCACAACTGAGGGAGATGGAGAGAGAACGAGGAATCTTTGAAGAGAAACTCAGTCAAAGTGGGCGTGTATTGCCAGACCTCTCTGACTACGTATTTGCGCATGCCGATGCCGCTCTCATTGGCGATTTATTAGCATGCGCACTTGTGCAGCCGCGTCTTCCACGAGGAATAAAAGGTCTAATAGAAAGATGGCGGCGTTATCGAACCTACGGATCGCTTAAGGGGCTAGATCTTAGTGATGCAAGCGTGCAGTCCGTCATTCAATTGTTGCTTTACCAGGTTGTGGAACGTGAAGCGGAAGAACGCCTGAATGTTGAGTTAGAAAAATCGTCAGATAATCAGAACGATCAAGTCGGCAGAAGCTATCGCGACTATGCGCGAAAAGTTTTTAATGCTTCCTTACTGCGGCGTCTTGCCTCAGATGAAGAAAATGTTTTAGACGAGAGTGAGCGTATCAATGAACAGACAGAGGCTTTGCTGAATCGCTTTCCGATTGTTGCATCGACCTGTTTTTCAATTCGTAACAACTTAGCGAATGATGTGCTTCTCGACTGGATCATCATCGATGAGGCCTCGCAAGTTATTCTTCCTCAGGGATTAGCCGCACTTTCCAAAGCTAGAAATGCGGTGATCGTCGGAGATGAGAAGCAGATCGGACCGATTTTAAGCGGGTGGGAAGAGAGCGAATATGAGCCTCCGAATGAACGGTTTGATGTACGAAAACTGTCATTGCTGACAGCGACCAAAATGCTGGCGTATAGCGCAAATGTTCCCAGTACGTTATTGACTGAGCACTATAGGTGTCACCCAGCGATCATCGAGTTTTGCAATCGCATGTACTATGACGGCCAATTGGTGGCAATGTCTGAGCCGAGCGAAGATGCGCCGTCACCGTTTCAAGTTGTTTATGCGGCACCAGGACATCACTCGCGAACATTGCATGGCGAGCGAAAGAGGAATAAACGTTATTCTCAGCGTGAAATCGATATTATTGCGGAACTCAAAGAAATGAGAGTGCTCCGCGAAGACTTTGATCTTGACGGTGTAGACGCATCAGGAGACTTTCTACTGGGAGTCGTCACTCCTTATCGCGAACAGGCGAACCGAATTGCGGAGCGTCTAAAAGGAGAATTGCCTGCACCGAACGATCCCCGCTTGCTAGTCGAAACCGCACATAAATTCCAAGGCCGCGGAGCTGGAATCGTCGTGCTATCAACGGTGCTCGATAGCGAGGATGAAGCAGCCCGAAACGAGTATTACGATGACGACCGCCTAACGAATGTTGCAGTTTCGCGTGCCAAAGAGCAGCTCATCGTCGTGACAACGGGAAATGGAGTCCGGAAGAGTCGCAACATGAGAGCATTGCTTGACTATATCGAGACCTACGATCCAAGTGCAGTTACTCATTCAGAAATCGTCTCAGTCTTCGATGTTCTTTATCCGACCTATAGCGCTTCGCTTGAACGTTATGCCCGTGCGAAAAGTAAAGGAAATGGAGAATCTCCTGCTGAGAATATTGCATTCGAGCTGTTAAAGGAGATTCTTCAAGTACCGCGTTATTCGGCCTTTAAATGCCAGATGCATCTACCTCTACGCGATATCTTGCCAAACACGGAAAAGCTTGAAGACGAGCAACGTGCTTTTGTCTATACCGATAGTGCGATTGACTTTGGCATAAGTTCGAAAGTGAGCTCTCGCTTACTCCTTGCTATCGAAGTTGATGGAGTTGCTTTCCATGAAAACAATCCTGAACAGTTGAGAAGAGACAGAATGAAGGATGAAATATTGGGTCTCTATGGGGTTCCGGTTTTGCGACTTCCGACGAATGGGTCAGGAGAAGAGAAACGTATTCGCAAGGCCATGGACGCATTGCTTGAGTAGCGTCGCAAGCTGCCCGAAGACTAAAGGCTGTGGACGCGGAACAGTGATGCAGCCTACTTCCCTCTAAACACCCTCCATGCCCCGCGAATCAAAGGAATCTGAAGCGGTAGTCGAGCATATGCAAGTGCTTGTGCGGCCGCAGGCTTGCCTTCCTTGCGATAATCCATGGCCATCTTGATGTTTGCAGGGAAGACGGCGACGTACAGTGCGCTCGCGGCCAAGCCGGCCAGTCGCCTCGTCAATGGAAGCGCAAGGCCAGCGGCAATTGCTAACTCGGCAGCGCCGCTCACCAAGGTGTAGGTTCGCGCATTCCCGGGAAGGCTACGTGGCACAATCGCGTCGTAAACCTGCGGCGCCTTGAAATGCATAACCCCTGCTCCTGTGAGCAAAAGTGCATGCCAGTGTGCTGTCTTCATTAGGACTCCTGAACCGCGGCGTCGCGCCGCAAAATGAACTCGCGGTCAGCGTGATCGCCAACCATAAATGAATACTCGCCGACCTTCGTGAAACCGTAGCGACCGTACAGCCTCTGTGCGCCGTAGTTCTCGCTCCATACGCCAATCCACAGTGTTCGTGGCCCGTCTGCCTCGAGCCAATCCAACGCATGTTCAAGCATCCGGGAACCGCGCCCTCCACCTTGGTATTCCTGCAGCAAATACAGGCGTTGCACTTCTCCGTCGCCCTCCTTGACCTCGGGGTGGGGCAGGTGCGCGGGGCAAGCTGTCACGTAGCCGATCAACGTACCTTCCGAGCCTTCGTCCACATGCGCGGGGGAGGGAGCGCTCTCGGCGTCCATGGAAAGCTCCTCGAAAAGCAACCAGGTCGGGCGCTTCGGATCTGCAAGCTCTGCGCGAAGGACCTCGGGGGAGTAGGCCTCGTGAATGAAACGATCAAGGTCGTCGGGTGCATAGAGGTGGCCAAAAGTCTGCGTGAAGCACGTGGACGCAAGCGTGGATAGAGCCTCTGCGTCTTCGGATTTTGCGCGGCGCAGCATAATTCCCCCTCCTCGGGCTAGCCGATGACCATCAGTACGGCCCCGGCACACATACCAGCGATCCCTAATAGATACCGTCCCGAGATGCCTTCGCGCAACAGGAGTGCCGAGAATGCAACCGTCACCAGTATTGAAAGCTTGTCGATGGGGACAACGACGGACGCGGGGCCTTCCTGGAGAGCTCGGTAGTAGCACAGCCACGAGGCCGTGGTTGCGATTCCTGAAGCCGCAATCCATACGTGATCGCGCAGTGGAATAGTGCGGATTTGTGCCGGTGTTGCATGAAGCGCGACAACGATCCAGGCCATGAGTAAAACGACAGAAGTCCTGATTGCTGTTCCTAGATTGGAGTCGACCCCAGTAATTCCGATTTTCCCAAGGATCGAGGTGAGGGCTGCGAAGATTGCCGACGCTAGCGCAAAGATTATCCACGAGGCCGTGGGAGCCTTCTGTGCGTCGGGTAGCGGGGCGTTCGTGGGGCGCTGTGCATGCTGAGTGACAAGACTTCTCAGCACTCCTGGTTCAAGAGTGAAGCCGATTCCAGCTGTCAGAGCAAGAACGCCGATGCAAGCGATAGGGGAGAGTCTCTCGCCTAAGAAAATCACTGCGAAGGCAATGGCAATGATGGTCGATGACTTATCGATTGGACTCACCAAAGTTACCGGAGCGCGAGAGAGGGCAGCGAAGAAGCAGAGCCACGATGCGCCGGTTGCAAGCCCGGAGAGGAAAAGAAACAGATAGGTGCGCGGTGTAATTGCGGTGAGCTCAGACGCAAAGTGGCCTTTGATGCTGATAGCCGCCACAATCCATGCGCCCAGGAAAACGACAGAAGTCCTCAATGCTGTGACAAGTGTTGAATCGTGGCCGTGGATTCCAAGCTTCGCAAGTACGGCTGTGATGCCAGCGAAGAATGCTGAACCTAAGGCAAAGAGGAGCCACATATTTTCAG
>CALIZH010000216.1 GCA_938028585.1 uncultured Actinomyces sp.
ACGTTCGAGCGGGTCAGCCCCAGCTCGCGCGAGAGCACCGCGGGGTGGCTCGGGCCGTCAAGCAGGGACATCAGGATCCGGGAGCGCGTCGGGTCGGCCATGGCCCGGCCGAGCCGGTTCATGACGTCGAGGCGCGAAGCAATAGTCAGCATGCACTGAACTATACAGTGATAGCTGACCAATAGTCCAGTTGGGATTCCAGGAAAATCTGTCGATCATCAGCAACTTCGCCAAATATGTGGCACCTGAGCTCGGTTGGGTTCCTGCTGATCAGGGTCTTCCAACGGGCTACCCAATTGATTAAGTCCGCGGCGCTTAGCTATCGCGGGGTCCCAGATAAGACATCTGCCTGCGAAAGCTGAGGTCTCTGGACGGCTGACTTGCCGGTGCTTTTGTAGGGGCAAAAGCACCGGCACGTCATTCCACCAGCGCCATTGCAAGTGGAAGCTCAGCCCGGTCGAAACCCTGACCTCCCAACCAGTGCCTTTATTTTAATCCCGACTAAACGACAAAACCTGGGAAAATGTGCATTGCGCGATGCACATTTTCCCAGGTCAGAGGCTGTTTAAAGCTGATTAAGGTGCAACCTTAAAGTGCTCTTTTTGTGCCGTATTAATTCAGTTATTCCCCTCGTGAAGATCGCTCAATAGTTTACGACGCAAGGGTCCTGTGGCCTCGGAAGCCAACATAATCAGCCCGATGCCCAGCACAGTCATACCCACCAAAATCAGCATCGGGGCGAGTCCAGCACTCAGAGCCATGATCGGAGACATAAAGACAATGCCCAAACTCATTGCTCCGCCGATCATGAGCAGTGCCGGAAGCAGAATTTCAATCCTGCGCGCACGATCCATGAAGTTTCGGGGCGACCCCATGAATTCCAAGGCTTTCATCTGCTCAACGGAATCAATGACGCGAATGGCTTGATTGATCGCAGTCGAAATTGCACCCAAAGCCATAGTGATACCAAAGGTCAGAAGCATTCCCGTGCGAATATCCGACACGAGGATCCTCTCGACGTCCTGCATGTCCCCCGCAGCGCCCACGATCGAGCTGAAGATTGGCATGAGCACACCGACAATGAAGGCGACCAGGGCAACCGCACCGAAAGACCTCCAAACGCTCTTTGGATCATCAGCAATCCGACGACCCGCAAGAAGCATCTGCGGAGTGCGTGCAAAACTTGCCATGGCATTGCCCAGAAGGGATACCGAAAAAGCTCCCACGACATTAACCAGCGCAAAAATCACGCCAAGGAATCCCAAGAACAAGCCGACGGCAATCGCCATCCCCAGCTGCATCATAAACTGAGCGACAATCACCCAGCCTACGATCAGCACAAGCATCAAGGCCAGCCACAGTGGGGAAACCTTCGCTCCCTCCGTACGACGCGTAACACCCAAGGGGGTAATTGCCACTTTACGCATCGCAAGCATCGACGAAGCGGCGGCCAGCGCAATCATCAGTACTGCCTCGGCAAGGAGGACAAGGGGACCGACCCACATTTCGTGAACCCCAATGCGCTCACCCTGGAAAGAAATCAGCTGCCAAACCGGTAAAAGTGCGCCGTATAGAGCGGTACCACACACCACACCAACGGCTGCATAGACCGCGGTCTCGATCAGACACGCAAGACGCGTTTTTGCAGGCCCTAATCCCATGAGGCGGAGAACCGCTAAATCCCGTGCGCGTCGACTCATTCCCAGACGCGCAGCGGCCGCGCCCATGCTCAGAGTCGGGACGATCATCAAAAGTCCCGCAAAGCACGCCAGCAAAACATAAAAGCCACCCATTCCCTCGAAGCCTTCTGGCAGGTCATAGGTACGCGTAAAGAACATCAGAACCCCACCCGTGACGGATAGAAGAATTGCGTGGGGAAGGGCAAAAGCCAAAACTGTCAGAATTGAGGTCGCGCGATCACGAGAACCCAGGACTGCGCGTGCCGCAGTGAGTATTGTGCTCATCGAGACACCTGCTGATCGATCAGGCCGTCTCGCATATGGATTTCATGCGGAAGTCGCGCGGCCACCGAAGGATCATGGGTCACCAGAATCAAGCTCGCCCTGGTGCTTTGGCAGGCATAGGTCAGCACACCCATGACCTCCGCGCCGGTGCTTTGATCCAAAGCGCCCGTCGGTTCATCGGCAAAGACAACTTTGGGATTGGTAATCAGCGCGCGCCCAATCGCAACGCGCTGCGCCTGACCACCGGAGAGCTGGCCGGGGCGGTATGGACCTGCGCCCTCCAGCCCCAGATTCACCAGGATCTGCTGTGCGCGGGCAATGGCCTCTTTACGCGCAACTCCCGCCAGCATCAGGGGCATTGCAATATTTTCCTGGCAGGGAAGTTCTGGAAGCAGCTGCCCATCTTGGAACACGAAACCAAAGTGCTTGAGGCGGAGTTCTGAAATTGCTCCCTCACTCAGTTGTGTGATTTCAGTGCCATCCAGGGTGATACTTCCCGTCGTCGGTCGCAGCACTCCCGCTAAGCAGTGCAAAAGCGTGGTCTTTCCGCAGCCCGAGGGTCCCATAATTGCCAGTTGGCTGCCCTGGGGGATCGATAGGCTGACTCCCGCGAGCGCCTGAACTGTATTTCCGCCGCGTTGATAGAGTTTCGTAAGCCCGTTGACAACCATTCCCGAGGCCGTGGATGCATAAGGAGCTTGTGGCGCGCCTGCGCCCTGCTGCAGTGGTGAAGTCATGGTTTAAGTCTGCGCCTTTCTGCCCGTTAGAACCATGAGGTAAGGCCCTGATTGACCCCTGGTTTTCCTTGGGGATGTACCCTTGTAAACAATCAATGACACACCATCACCGCGCCGCTGCCAAGGAGGGCCAGTGCTCACTCTGAGCCAACATATCGACCAGATCCTCGGGATCTTGCTTGCTCTATTCCTTTCCTCTCTGATCGGTTTGGAGCGTCAGGCCCGCGGAAAGAGCGCTGGTCTTCGTACTGATGCGATTGTCGGTATGACCTCAGCCCTTCTCATGGTCGTATCGAAGTACGGTTTTAATGACGTGCTTGCGGCCGATCTTGTGCGCGTCGATCCCTCTCGCGTCGCCGCGCAGATTGTTTCCGGAATTGGCTTCCTTGGCGCGGGTATCATCCTGACCCGCTCGGGAGCAGTCCGAGGCCTGACCACTGCCGCAACCGTATGGGAGACTGCCGGAATTGGTATGGCATGTGGCGCCGGTTTGTGGATCGCGGGAACCGCTGTCACATTGATGCACTTCATTGTTGTTTTCGCATTGACGCCTCTTTCACGCCACATCGGTCCCCATGCTCCCCGCCGTCCCAACACGATTGTTTTGGAATTGGTCTTCGATCCTGGTCAAGGGGTCATGCGTCGCGTTTTGAGCGTGATGACAGATTCGAAGTGGCGCGTCTCCGAGGTTCGATCTGACACCGAGGGTAAGCGCGGACATGCATTCATTGAGACGACGACCGCCGACCGTGTTGCGCTGCCCGCGCTAATCGCCACAATCTCTGATCTTCCCGGCATCTATTCCGTTGAGGAAGCGGACCCGCACGGCGCAGACTAAGTGTCCACCGCCTCGGCGCTTATGTCACGACAGTCGTTTTAGTGGCACACTTAGATACGTGTGTCCTTCGACATACTCCTATAGAAAGGTTCGCTAATGTCTCAGGATCCTCAGTCACAGGGAAATCGACTCGACCCGTGGTTTGATGCCTATGCAGATCGAGCTCATAACCTGCGAGCTTCTGAGATTCGCGCACTGTTTTCTGTCGTCTCTCGCCCCGAGGTCGTCTCTCTTGCCGGCGGTATGCCGAATTTGAAGGACCTTCCCCTTGAGAGCCTTGCTGAAACCGCGAAGAGCTTGATCTTGACCTCTGGCGCTCAGGCCCTGCAGTACGGTTCCGGCCAAGGCTGGGAGCCTCTGCGTGAGCAGCTGGTGAGCGTGATGACCTATGACGGAATCATTGGCGCCGACCCCGACGACGTGGTGATCACTACCGGTTCACAGCAAGCCCTTGACCTGATGGCAGAGCTTTTCATTAACGCCGGTGACGTTGTTTTGGCTGAGTCTCCTTCGTATGTGGGCGCTCTGGGGTGTTTCCGTGCCCGCCAGGCCGATGTTGTTCACGTTGATATGGATGAAGATGGCCTGATTCCCGAGGCCTTGGAAGAGACGATCCGTCGCCTGAAGTTGGCCGGCCGCGCCATTAAGTTCCTCTACACGATTCCGAATTTCCAGAACCCTGCTGGCGTGACCTTGACCCTTGAGAGGCGTCAACGCATTGCGGAGATTTGCATGCGTGAGCATGTGCTGATTTTGGAAGATAATCCCTACGGTTTGCTTGGCTTCCATTCGGATCCCCTGCCGGCTATTCATTCTTTCTCCCCCGAGGGTGTTGTCTACTTGGGCTCGGTTTCGAAGATGTTTGCTCCCGGTATGCGTATTGGATGGGCACTCGCTCCCCACGCTATCCGCGCAAAGCTGATCTTGGCCTCGGAAGCAGCTATTTTGTCGCCCGGCATGTTCGGACAGATGTTCCTGTCCAGCTATCTGAACAATTACGACTGGTATGGCCAGGTCAAGGTCTACCGGGCGATGTACGCCGAGCGATGCAAGGCAATGTTGGATGCTCTTGATGAGTACATGCCCGAGTGCTCGTGGACGAAACCTGTCGGAGGTTTCTACACCTGGGTCACTTTGCCTGAGGGCTTGAATGCTCGCAGCATGCTTCCCCGCGCTGTAAAGGCCCAGGTTGCCTACGTTTCGGGTACTGCCTTCTACTACGACGGTCGCGGAACTGATCATATGCGTCTATCTTTCTGCTATCCGGAACCGGATCGCATTCGTGAGGGTGTCCGCCGCCTTGCTGGGGTCGTCAATGCCGAAAAACAATTGGTCGACATGTTCGGTGTTGCCCCTGAAGAAGATGCTGAATTTTTAACTAACCGTCATGACGGTTCTGTTCACACCGAAGACTGACAAGGAGAAACCCTCATGTCCGCTCAATCTTTGAAGGTGCTTATTGTCGCCGGAGGTCTGACCCACGAACGCGATGTTTCCGTGCGTTCGGGGCGACGTGTTGCAAATTCGCTGGTCAATCAGGGTTTTGCGGCCAAGGTTGTCGATTTTGATCAAAACCTTCCTTCTGCAATTACGGCTTTCCAGCCCGACGTCATTTGGCCGCTTGTGCATGGCTCCATCGGTGAAGATGGATCCTTGCAAACCCTTCTTGAAGGAACCGGAATTCCTTACGTGGGTTCAACTCCCGCCCAAGCGATGCTCGCATCGAATAAGCCCACTGCGAAGGCTTTGGTTGGCTCCGCAGGGCTAGATACCCCCGGGTGGATTGCGCTTCCCCAGCTTCTTTTCCGCCAGCTTGGCGCACACAATGTCCTGAAGATAATCGAGGCCGGCCTGACCTTTCCTTTGGTCGTTAAGCCTTCTTCGGGTGGATCTGCCCTGGGCATGTCAAAGGCCTATGACGCCGGCGATCTTCGTTCAGCGATGGTTGACGCCTTCTCTTATGAGGAGCACGTCATGCTTGAGCGCTACGTTGCCGGACGTGATATTGCGGTATCGGTCATCGATTTAGAAGATGGTCCCCTTGCGCTACCTCCCGTCGAGGTAGCTACCGACGATGGGCACTACGACTACGAAGCTCGTTACACAACTGATGAGAGTGAATACTTCGTCCCCGCTCGTCTCAGCGACGACGAGATGACCGATGTCCAGTCTGCAGCTATTCAGATTCACGAGCTCTTGGGCCTGCGTGATCTTTCACGTATCGACTTCATCGCTGATGAAGGCGGAAACTTCTGGTTTATCGATGCGAATGTTTCACCCGGTATGACTGATACCTCGCTGTTCCCTCAAGCCGCTGAAGCAACAGGCTCTTTCGACGAGATCTGTGCGTCGATTGTTGAGTACGCAGCACAGCGCGCATAGGTGCACCGCCAGACGAATCTAGCTTTATAGTTTCGAGCTACAAGTTTGGGGCTACACCGTGGCGGTGTAGCCCCAAACTTTATGCTCAAGGTCTTAAAGAATACCCAGCTTGTTCAATTCTTCCCGAACAGCATCGGCGTTTTCCCAGGTCAGCGCAGGTATATCAAGATACTCCGCAGCCTTGACGTACTCGGAACGATCGTCAATGTAGAGAAGTTCCTGCGGCTCTTTTTGGGACGAAGCAAGTGCCTCTCGATAGATCGCTCTATTCGGTTTTGTGATACCGATGTGCGAGGAGAAGATCATCGGTCCATTGATGTACCTTTGAGCCCAAACACTTTCCATCACTACCGATGCATGCGTCGCGGGCATATTCGTGAGCAAGCCTAGGTGATACCCCGCGCTTCTCAGGTCGCTGAGCAGATGCGCCGCCGCTTCATCGATAGCGTGCATT
>CALIZH010000217.1 GCA_938028585.1 uncultured Actinomyces sp.
CGGGGGGCGTGCCCGAGCTGCCCGCGCGCGGCGAGGCCGAGGCCCTCATTCGCATCACCGTGCGCCCCACGCCCGAGGGGGTTGTCGTCACCGTGTGCGACAACGGGCCGGGCATCGATCCGGGAATCGTCGACAAGATCATGGAGCCCCACTTCACCACGAAGGCTGGGCGTGTCCGATTCGGGCTGGGCATGGGCATGTCCATCGTCCGATCCATTATCGCTGATCATGGGGGAACTCTCGTGATCTGCTCTCACCCGGGGTCCACTTCGATGCGGATCTCGTTGCCCACTCAACCACAGGAGGAGGAATCATGACCCTAACAATTCTGTCCCTCGAGGACGAAGCTGACGTGCGCGACGCGCTCGAACGCGATTTGGAGCAGTTCTGGGACAAGATCCGGCTCGAGGTCGCCGAGGACGTCGACGACGCGTGGGCCGTGATCGACGAGATCGTCGAGGATGGGGACGAGCTGGCCCTGGTTTTGTCGGACCACCGCCTGCCTGGAAAGTCGGGCGTGGACTTCCTCGTGGAGCTCATGCAGGACGAGCGTTTCGGCGCGACCCGCACGGTGCTGGTCACCGGCCAGGCCGACCAGTCCGACACGATTCGCGCCCTCAACCAGGCGGGCTTGGACTATTACATCGGCAAGCCGTGGGACCCGGAGGAGCTGCGAGCCGCCGTGCGCGACCAGCTCACCGAGTACGTCCTGGAGGCCGGCGTGGACCCCCTGCCCTACGTGAGCGTGCTCGACGGCGTGCGCGTCATGGAGGCAATCCGCTAGAACCCTCAGCGAAGGGCCGCCGCACAACCAACGACGGTTGCGTGGCGGCCCCTTGTGTTGCACGTGAGCGTCTCAGGTTGTTGGCTCGCACGCCCACAAGGGGAGGGATTGCCAGTTATCGGGCGTGCCCGTTGCTCGCAGGGGAACGATCTCGGTAGCCGGGAAGGTCGCGAGGACTCGAGGAAGAGCGGTCCCGTCTCCCAGGTTCATCGTGCGGGTGAGGTATTGGACGAGAGTGAGCTGGTCGAAGCACTTGTTTCTGTTCGAAGACAATCCGATGATTCCGACTTCCGCTGCCCTGTGAGGGATCGTGGGTCTGTAGGGGAGTGAGCGATTGAAAAGTCGGCTGTGGTGCGCTGATATGTTTCGAAGGACTCGCAGGCAGTTAAGCCATGAGGATAGGACTGAGGGTGTTAGTTGGACCTCCGCCGCTATCGCTCGTTGGATTTCTTTGGGTAGAAGATCAAAGAGTGTCTGGAGTGGACCCCAGTTGAGTATGTGAACGGCACACCATATGGGAAGAGTGCCTCCGTAGTTGTCTTTGTGGTGCTGAACGAAGGTTTCCGTTGAGCTATTCAACGACTTTTCATAAATGCGGAGCCAATCGCGATACTTTTTCTTTTCTTTCTGGTCTTCATTGTTCCAGGCGTTGCTACCAAGAGCTTCTGGGCGGAGATGCAGGAGGGGATCGACTTTTCCGACTTCATATCCAATAAGCGCCCGGAGTGATATCTCGATTTGTGTCAACTCTTCGAATACGGCGCAACGCAATTGGGCGTCAAACTCGTAGAGTTTGAGGACCTGATCAAATTTCGTTCCTTCCATAAACTGGTCGGATCGCCATTCGGTCGTGTCGTTGGGAGCATGTTTTCTGAATGGGTATGAGTATCCCGATAGGCGGTAGTAGCCGATCCTTTCTAGGGCGTGCCGTGCGACCTCATCGTCGTCGATGATCATGCCACGACAGCCTAGGAGTTCGATCTGTTCGTCGATGGACTTGAAAGGTTTAGACATCTGTGTCCCCTAAAAAGAAGACCGGCTCTGGATCCCGAAAGGGTAAGAGCCGGTTCTGATGTGGACAATGCTATCACTGTCGTTTGCTGGAATCTACGCGTTACAGGGTGATTGGCGCCTCCAAGTATGAAACTGCTGTGCAGTGCGACATGCGCTCAGTCAGGCCTGCTGGTGTCTCGTGAATGAATCAGCGTACATAGAAGAAAACCGGCCCTGGACCTTGCGGCGGAACCGGTGTTGATGACCTCATTGTAGCCGGAACTTCCGCCGCGCTTGCCTTCATCGGCGAGCGCGGCGGCCCTTGCGGGTGTTTATTGCATGAGGCCGGGCGCGGTGGAGGGAGCGGAGAGCTCGGTATACACCAGCGTCGTAGCGATGTCCTCGGGTAAGGGGACAGTACCTCTCACGTAGCTGACGGTGGCTTCGACACCGGCGCGCGCCGCGAGCTTGTGGATGTGTGAGATTAGCAGGGGGTTGGCCCGCCGGAGGAGATCCAGGTTGTAGCCGTATTCGCGCATGAAGCGTTCGCGCGCGGCATTTTGCTGGATACGGTTGTTCCTGCGCTGCACGTAGACGAACGACAGCCAACAGACGAGGGCGAAAAAGGGGCCGGCGATAGTGAAGGAGGTGAGGAGAAATGAGAGGGGATCGGGATTCATGATGTTACTTCTGGAGAGAGACGAGGGTGTCGAGAGTCTGCTTGGACAGTCGGGTCCTGCGGCGCAGGATCTCGACGGCCCGCGTGGAATCGCCTCTTGCTTCAGCGAGCGCCTGGCGAGCCTCGTGATTGAGCCGGTCGTAGTCGAGGCTGGGAGGCCAGCTACTCAGCATCATACGGGCGTAGGCGATGAGATCTCCGACGAGGAAGGCCACGGACCCCACCCCCAGCAGTAGGAAGAGCATGTAGATCACGTTCACGGAGTTCGATGGATCGCTCATTGTTTTCTCTCTCGGATAACGTGTACGAAGGATTTTCAGGGTCACTTGCTGGCGGTCTCGCCCGGGTCGTTGCACATGGTGATGCCCTCGAAGCCGGCGGCGCCCAGCACCTGGA